>JBKEAX010000560.1:0-2266 GCA_047972825.1 Hyphomicrobiaceae bacterium
GCCAGGGAACTTGGACTGGACTGGAACTACACGCACCCGCGTCAGATCATGGAGGAGATTGCATTATTGACGCCAACCTTCACGGGCGTAACCTATGAGAAGCTCGATGAATTTGGTTCGCTGCAATGGCCCTGCAACGATGACTACCCACAGGGTTATGCAATCATGCACACCGACGAATTCACGCGCGGTCAAGGTCAGTTTATGTTGACCGAATACGTGCCAACCGATGAGAAGACTGGGGCGCGCTTCCCGCTGATCCTGACTACCGGCCGCATCCTGTCGCAGTATAATGTTGGCGCGCAGACGCGACGCACGTCCAACGTGATGTGGCATGAGGAAGACCGCCTTGAGATCCATCCGCATGATGCTGAGCAGCGCGGCATCAAGGATCGTGACTGGGTGGCGATAAGAAGTCGCTCGGGCGAAACGGCATTGCGTGCACTCATAACGGATCGTGTCGCACCGGGCGTTGTCTACACGACGTTCCATCACCCCATGACACAGGCCAACGTCGTCACTACGGACTTCTCGGATTGGGCTACCAACTGCCCTGAGTACAAGGTGACGGCAGTGCAGGTGACGCCATCGAATGGTCCAACGCAATACCAGGAAGACTACGAGGCGTTCGGTCGAAAGGCGCGGCGTATCGCTCCGGTTGAAGCAGCGGAATGAGCGTGATGTCGCAGGCGATCAAGAAAGTGCAGGCACATCGCCTTCATCTCGGCGAGGAGCGTGGCACCTCGCGCGTCGTACCGGAAGAAGTGCCGGTTGCGTTTGTCTACAATGGCGCGACGGCAGCCGTCATGATGGCCAGCCCGATTGATCTGGAAGACTTCGCCGTTGGCTTCAGCCTGACAGAGGGCCATTTGGAATGTGCCTCAAATATCGAAGAGCTGGAGATCGTACCGCATGACGGTGGCATTGAGTTGCGTATGTGGCTGGCGTCTCATGCCGGCCAGCGCTTGGCCAGCCGCCGCCGTGCGATGCTTGGGCCTACGGGGTGCGGACTGTGTGGCATTGAGAGTATCGCCGCAGCGCTGCCGGTTGTTCCAGCGATCCGCTCTGACGTGACTGTTGCACCAGCCAAACTCATCCGCGCCATGACTGAATTGCGCGACTTGCAGGTGTTGAATGCGCAGGCAAGCGCACTCCATGCAGCTGCGTTTTATGTGCAGGGACGGGGCATCATCTCGGTTCGCGAGGATGTTGGGCGCCATAACGCTCTCGATAAACTCGCTGGAGCTATCGCTCGGGAAGAAATCAATGCCTCAGAAGGCGTGGCGTTGCTGACCAGCCGGGTTTCAGTGGAGATGGTTCAGAAAGCGGCCAGTTGCGGCTTTCCTGTTGTTGCAGCCGTATCGGCGCCGACCGCACTGGCCATCAAGACTGCGCATGCCGCTGGCATTACGATGGCGGCAATCGTTCGCCATGATGGCTTCGAAGTGTTCACGCATCCTCACCGCATAGTAGACACGTGCTGTAATCACGGTGCGTTGGGCAATAAGAATGAGGATGACCATGCAGGCATCTGACAGGCTGGTTCATATGGCCAACCAGATCGCGCGCAACTTCGCGATCCTAGGTGAAGAGAAGGCAGTTGCAGCGACGAACGATCATATTGTCAAGTTCTGGGATCCGCGCATGCGCCAACTGATTGAGGCGCATGTGAACGCTGGTGGGGCAGGACTTAGCCCCGTCGCTCTTCTTGCCACCAAGGCGCTGCGCAAGTAGTGCTTGGCAAAGCATGTTTAGCTGAAGTGTGAAGCGGTTCAGCGTGAAAAACATGCTTCAAGAAAAAGCATGTTTAGCTGAAGTGTGGCGCGGTTCAGCGTGAAAAACTTGGCTCAAGCAAAGAGCATGTTTAGCCGAAGTGTGGAGCGGTTTGGCGTGAAAAACATGCTTCAAATCAAAGAGCATGCTTGGCCCAGTCGTCAGCGTCTCTTGGCGTAGGTCACATCGCGCGTTGTGGCGCACCACCCGATACCAGAAATTCCAGGCAGTACCGAAGACCAGGCGCACACGAGTGCGTCAGCGTTTGCCGGCACAGATGAAACGCGCCGGAGTAATCCAGCGCTGAGAAGCGTCATGTTTGGTGAAAGATTGATCCAGCCTTCCCGGCAGAGAAGGCAAGCAATAAAACGCAACCGCTTCATCGTGTTATGCCGGATTACTTCCTTCGTGGTTGGTTCTGCCATCCCAGACACGATAGATTGACCGACGGGAACGGCCCATTTAAGAACCGACGCACAATGGGCTGGAGCAT
>JBKEAX010000031.1:0-7081 GCA_047972825.1 Hyphomicrobiaceae bacterium
TTTGCTGGCAGCACTTGACCAACGGATGGATGAAAACCTTAAGAACTCAGGGGCCGTTGAGTTTCTGGCACTTTTCCAAAGGATACGGCAGGAACGGCGCGCGGACCGTTAGAGCGGCCGGCAATAATTGTGATTAAATTCTGTGTCTCAAGCGGTGAGTTGAGCCAGCAGGAGGGCGATGCAGCCCGCAGCGGCACTGCGGGCAAAGCGCACGACGCACTGGCTCGCCAGCGCTTGGAAACCCGAAGGGCCGGGCGAATTTGCTCCAATCTCTTCGGCGTTCGTCTTGGCCGTAGTGCTGCTATGGCCTGCGACGGCCACCTCGATCTTGAACCAAATTCGCCTCGGCTGAATGGTTCACAATTGTCGCCCGGCGCTCTAGCGTGTTTGGCTAGAGAACCGGCTGCTGAGGCCGCATGTCTTCAGGCTTGATGCCGGCAATCTTCTTCGGTGTCTTCATCGCATCGCGCCGGAAAGGTTCGCCCAGCTCCTGGTTGAGAACCACCTCGATGAAGGTGGTTACCCTGTTTTCCATCTGCTCCTTGACGGCGGTGCGAAGTGCTTCGGTCAGTGCTTCTGGGTTGTCCACCTGTATGCCTTTGACGCCACAGGCTTCAGCAACCTTCGAATAGTCAACGCCGACATTCAGCTCCGTGCCGACGAAGTTGTCGTCGAACCACAGCGTCGTGTTCCGTTTTTCCGCACCCCATTGGTAGTTGCGGAAAATGACCATCGTGATTGGTTCCCAGTCGTTACGGCCACATGCGGTCATCTCATTCATAGAGATTCCGAAGGCGCCGTCACCAGCAAACCCGATGCAAGGCACGTCAGGACAACCGATCTTTGCGCCAAGGATTGCTGGAAGACCATATCCGCACGGCCCGAACAAGCCGGGTGAGAGATACTTTCTGCCCTTTTCAAACGACGGGTATGCATTCCCGATGGCGCAGTTGTTGCCGATGTCCGTTGAGATGATCGCATTATCGGGCATGGCCGCCTGAATAGCACGCCAGGCCTGCCGCGGACTCATTCTTTTGGGGTCGCGTTTACGGGCGCGCTCATTCCAACTGATGCCCGGATCATCGTCTTCATGATCCATTGACGTCAGCTGCTGCGCCCAGCGAGACTTCGCCTGGGCGATCATGCCTTCGCGCTCCTTGCGTCCGGCGTTCCCGGCCGTTGCCGGCAATTTCAAGAGAATTTGTTCTGCGACTTTCTTCGCATCGCCCTGGATGCCAACAGCAACGCGCTTGGTCAGACCAATGCGGTCGGCATTGATGTCAACCTGGATGATCTTGGCTCCCTTGGGCCAGTATTCGGTCTGATAGGCGGGCAATGACGAAAACGGGTTTAACCGCGTTCCCAAAGCAAGAATCACGTCCGCTTTCGAGATCATTTCCATTCCTGCCTTGGAACCGTTGTAGCCAAGCGGCCCACAATTGAGCGGATGCGATCCAGGGAATGCATCATTGTGCTGGTAGTTGCAGCAAACAGGTGCAGAAAGGCGCTCGGCAAGTTTGGCTGCGGCCGGAATGGCCCCCGCCAAAATCACGCCGGCACCGTTGAGAAGAACAGGGAACTTGGCTTCCGATAGCAGTTTGGCTGCTTCATTGATCGCATCAGGATCACCCGGCGGATGTTCGATGCGAACGATTTGTGGCAGGTCGATATCGATTTCCTGAGTCCACATGTCACGCGGAACATTGATCTGCGCCGGCGCCGAACCGCGGAATGCTTTCAAGATCACGCGGTTGAGAACTTCTGCAATACGTGATGGATCGCGTACTTCTTCCTGATAGCAGACGCAATCTTCAAACAGCGCCATTTGCTTCATCTCCTGGAAGCCACCCTGCCCGATGGTCTTGTTGGCGGCTTGAGGCGTAACCAGCAGCATTGGTGTGTGATTCCAATATGCCGTGATGATCGGTGTGACCATGTTGGTGATGCCAGGGCCGTTCTGTGCGATGGCCATCGACATCTTGCCGGTTGCGCGCGTATATCCGTCCGCACTCATGCCGGCGTTGACCTCATGTGCACAGTCCCAGAACTTGATGCCGGCAGCCGGAAAAAGATCCGAAATCGGCATCATGGCAGACCCGATAATTCCGAATGCATGTTCGATGCCATGCATTTGCAGAACCTTGATGAAGGCTTCTTCGGTTGTCATTTTCATTGCAAGATCTCCTTGAAAGAGTGGATCTATTAAGTGTGTTTTCAGGTGTTTTTTCGCCGTCTGTTCTCTTTGATGAGGTCGCTGGCCTTCTCGCCGATCATGATGGTCGGCGCGTTTGTGTTCCCGCTGACGATGCGGGGCATTATGGACGCATCAGCAATTCTCAATCCCGAAATCCCGTGCACGCGCAGCCGATCATCGACAACGGCAAGGGCATCATTCCCCATGCGGCACGTGCAGGTCGGATGATAGATCGACTGGCCGATGTTCCGAGCCGCGTCCAGAAGCTGCTCATCCGTTTCCGGTGCTCCTTGCGGCACGTGCTCTCGTACGATGTACGGTTTAAGAGCGCTGGTCTTCGTCATAGCCCGTGCGAAACGCATCGAACGCACAGCACATTCCTGGTCCGCTGTCGCGGACAAGTAATTCGGAACGATTTTTGGATAGTCCCGTGCGAAAGGACTTGCGATGTGCACGTGTCCCTTGCTTTCCGGCCGTAGCTGGCAGACCGACGACGTAATCCCCGAGAACGGATGCATTACGATGCCAGGCTTGTCGGCACTCAATGGCTGGAAATGGAATTGTATGTCGGGGGTATCGAACTCAGGCATGGAGCGTGCGAATATGCAGACTTGGCTTGCGCCCAGGCTCATTGGTCCCTTGCGGAACAAAACGTACTGCATGCCGATGCCCATGCGACGGGAGAAGCTGTTGATGGCATCATTGAGCGTTGGAACGTTGACCTCATAGACGAGGCGCAATTGCAGGTGGTCCTGCAATGACTCGCCGACGCCTTTGAGCTCGTGACGCACAGCAACGCCTGCATTTGCAAGTACGTCCCCTCTGCCAACACCCGATAGCTCCAGGATTTGTGGTGAGCCAATCGCGCCGGCGGCAAGGATGACTTCGCCGCCGGGCTTCAGGCTGAGCGCCTGTGGTTGATCCTTGCGCAAGAACTTGATGCCAGACACGCGCTTTGGATCATTGTCGGCAAACACGATGTTCTGCACGTGCGCATGGGTGATCACTTCCAGGTTGGATCTGTTACGAACCGGATGAAGGAATGCGCGCGCACTGGAACAGCGGAAACCGCCGCGGGCTGTCTGCTGGAAATAGTCCACCCCCTCCTGGACTTTGCCATTGAGGTCATTTGTTCGCGGCACACCCATTTCAACCGCCGCGGCGATGAAGGCTTCGGAGATCACGCTCTTGGCGCGCATCTGCGATACCGACAGTCCGCCTTGCGCACCGTGAAATTCATCGGCGCCCAGCTCGTGCCGCTCCGAGCGTTTGAAGAGCGGAAGCACATCCTCATAGCTCCAGCCCTCATTGCCCAGCTGCCTCCAAGTATCATAGTCCTCGCGTTGGCCACGGATGTACAACAGTCCGTTGATGGAACTTGAACCGCCGAGCGTCTTGCCGCGAGGCCAATCGATCGAACGGCCATTGAGGCCAGGGTCAGACTCAGTTTTGTAGCACCAATCCGTTTTTGGGTTATGCAGCGTCTTGAAGTAGCCGACAGGAACGTGGATCCAGGGGTTCCAGTCCCTCCCGCCTGCTTCAAGAAGAGCGACGCGGACAGCCGGATCTGCGCTCAAGCGATTGGCAAGTACACAACCTGCCGATCCAGCTCCCGCAATGATGTAGTCGAATTCTGCGATCGCATTCGACATGACCTCTCCTTCACTCCCGCATGGCGGGAGCTAATCCGTTCAACAGTTACGTAATGGTTGGCTCCCGGTTACATGAACCGGGTTAGCCACAACGACATAATTGGCACCGCTGCAACAGCGACCCAGACCGACAGCAGGATGAGGAAATACGGCATTATGTATTTCACCAGCTGCAGGTAAGGGAGTGCAGTAACACTCGATGCAACATAGAGATTAAGTCCATAAGGCGGAGTGATGAATCCGATTGACGCTCCGATAAGGAATATGACTGCGAAGTGGACGGGATCGACGCCAACATGCGCGGCCAAGGGAGCAAGGACCGGAGCCAGAATAACGGTAACAGGCAGGCTCTCCAGGATCGTTCCTGCTACAAGTACAATGGCCATGCAGACTGCCAGCGTTGCGAAATAGCTTCCACCAAAACTCAGAACAAAATCACGAATTGTCTGCTCAGCACCCATCAATGAGAAGATCTGCTGCATTACAATCGAGATTGCGATCAATGGTGCAAGCAAGCCGGCGATCTGACCGGAATTCATCAGAATGCTTGGAACCTCACGCGGCTTTATCTCACGGGTAACCAGCGTGCCGGCCAGCAGGCAGTATCCCACGGTCATTGCGGCAGCTTCAGTTGGCGAGAAGATCCCCGAGTAGATGCCAAACAGCACGATGAAGATCGCGAGGAAGCCGAGATAGGCACGGCCGCCGGCCGCAAGGGTCGTCTTGAGCGAAAATGGTGATGTCTTGCCCCATCCGAACTTCCACGCCATGAACAATGCAACGAGCTGCATCGCAACCACCATGAAGATGCCTGGCAGCAGGCCTGCAATGAACAACGTGCCGATCGGCAGGTTCATGATGAAGCCGTAGACGATGAAGATGACGCTTGGCGGAATGATGATGCCGACAACACCGCCCGAAGCGATGGTCGCGGCAGAGAATCGCTTGTCATATCCTTCGTCGACCAACTCGGGATACATGATCTTGCCGATCGTAGCTGTCGTGGCCGCATTGGAACCGGAGATGGCGGCAAAAAGGCCGCATGCGCCAAGCGTTGAAATCGCCATGCCTCCGGAAAGCCAACTCAAGGCCGATCGCGAAAAATCGGTAAGGCGCCGTGCTATGCCCGCGGCGCTGATCATGTCGCCGGTCAGAATGAACAGCGGCAGAGCAAGCAGTCCAAAGAAGTTGATACCCTCAAACAAGGTGGTGGGAATGTTGGCCAGGGTGAAGTTGATGGCGTGACTGGCCCCAACAATCCATATTCCTAGAACAAGGAATACGGGCACTCCAATGACAAACAGGAATGTCGAACCTATTGAGGCGAGAATGATAGCGGTTGTTGCATCCATGATGTCCTGCTCCCTCAATCGCCGCCGATGGACGCGGTGAACACGAAAGGTTCACGACGCATGAACCTGCCGACATCTTCAAAGATGTTCTGCAGCGCCCTGAATGCGAGCAACGACCAGCCAAACGGAATGGCAAGATAGAACCACCATTGCATTACATCGTCGGTGCCGGGCACGATGGCGTAGTTGTCGCGAAGCAACTGTACGAGGTCGATGGAGTAGTAGACGACCATCGCGCTGAAGCCGATCCAGAGCACATGATCCAGCAGCACACATGCGAACTGGAGTGGGTATGGCATGGATGCCCGGAACTCAGTGAATGCGAGGTGGCTTCTCTGCCGGACGTTGTAGGCGGCGCCGATCCAGGTGATCCAGATAAAGAGATAGACAGGGATTGTCGTGGACCAAGGCGCTTGCTGCTTGAAAACGAAACGCTGAATAACTTCGACAAAAATGATTGTTGTCATCGTCGCATAGGCAACGATGATGAGATAACGCTCAAGATTAGCGTCTATCCATTTTATGGGGTTCATGGGATTTTTCCTCCAGCAAACGCGCAAGACTTATCCGCGACACTCGAAGAATGTTCGATGTATCGCGGATAGCTTTCGCCCAATCAGGCTGATTTCCACCAGCGCCGAGGCTCAACGTTTACGGGATTTGTATCTGCTGGAATCTCGCGAGCGACGTCATAGATGTACTTGTAGACATCGAGGCCGCCAGACCAGCCGTTCAGGCGCTCACGCCACTGCTCCCAGGGTTGCGGCTGGAATTCGGGTGAGCACATCTGCTCGGTCTTCTTGAGTTCTTCTGGTGTAAAGTTAGCAACCTTGATGCCGAACTTGTCGAACAGCGTGCCGGGCAAGGATGGGTTTGTCGCACCGACGATGTTTGCAAGTGCTGCTTCCTGGGAACCCTGGACATGGACTTGTGCTGTGTAGGATGATTCCAAAACGGCGTCCTGGAGATTTCCTGGCAAGGCATCGAATACCGAGGCGCTCATTGCGGTGTGCTCGGTGCCGCAGAAGAACTGGAGATTGACAGCCTGCGAAAGCACCGGTGTCATGTTGGCGTAGGCTGCAGCGCCCATCCACGTTTCTGCACCATCGATCAAGCCCTGGCGCAGACCATCAAGCGTTTCTTCCCAGGCGATTGGCACAGGATTGAGGTTGAGAAGCTGCATGGCAATGCGACCGAGCTGCGTGCCCGTGACGCGATTCTTGGTGCCGGCCAGGTCTTCAATCTTCGTGACGACAGGCTTGTCAGCCCACTTCTTGCCGAGCATGAGGCCGCGCAGCTCGCAGTGCGTGAATAGGAATTTGACTTTGTGCCGCTTCTCCAACGGCTCACGCAGAACCTTCATGCTCTTCGGGCTATAGAAGAAATGATACTGCGAGGCCCGCGAAGGGAACATGTAGGCGAAGTCGAGGACGTTGTAATAGGGAGCGTTACCGGCTGAGTTTTGCGTCGATGCAGAATATACCTGGACGATGTTCTGCTGTGTTTTCTGCACACAGTCGAGCTGTCCGCAAATCTGGTTGGAGCCGATGAACTCGACACGGATCTCACCGTCCGTCCGCTCCTCGATGTCCTTTGCGAAAAACAGCTGGCCAGATTTCTGGATATTCAAATTGGCTTCGTTGAAGCCCGATGCACCAAACTTCCAGGTGTGTTTCGCAGGCTTACGTTTTGCGGCGGTCTCGTCGGCGGCGCGTGCAAGTTTGGTTGCGGTGACCGTGCCGGTCATGCCCGCGAGAGCAAACAGCGTTGATGTCCAGCCATAGCGAACGGCAATGCGGCCCAGTTCGCGGCGGTCCAATCCTTTAGTATCAAGGTCCATGTGCGTTCTCCCACAGTTTCGTTAGGTCATCGAAGTCTTTTGC
>JBKEAX010000061.1:0-1954 GCA_047972825.1 Hyphomicrobiaceae bacterium
TTTTGTCAGATGGTTAGAGCTAGACGTCGGAGCAGGCTTGCGAGAAGTATCCAGATCGAGCTTCTGAAGTACTTCTGCGCAGGCGCGACGGCGCGTTCAGCGGCCGAACTGACCGGGGTGAACCGCAACACCGCGATCCTGTTCTTTCACAAGCTGCGCGAAGTGATCTTCGCGGAACTGGCGGCTTCGGAACCCGGTCTTATGGGCGGCGAATTCGAAGCCGACGAAAGCTATTTCGGCGGACGCAGGAAGGGAAAGCGAGGCCGTGGTGCAGCGGGCAAGGTTCCGGTCTTCGGGCTCTTGAAGCGTGGCGGCAAAGTTCATGTCGTCGTCATCCCAAACGCCCGCACCGACACGCTTTTTCCGATCATCCGGGACAAGGTGAGGCCGGATTCCATCGTCTATACCGACAGCTTCGGGGCCTATGACGTGCTCGATGTCTCTGAGTTCCACCATGTGCGGATCAACCACTCGCAACTCTTTGCCGAAGACGTCAACCACATCAACGGCATTGAGAACTTCTGGAACCAGGCCAAGCGGCATCTACGCGGCTACAATGGCATCCCGCAGCAGCACAGACACAATCAGTCGGGCTGTCGCCTCAATTGAGAAATCCCGCTTGTTTCGACT
Source organism: Hyphomicrobiaceae bacterium (assembly GCA_047972825.1). Classification (GTDB taxonomy): domain Bacteria; phylum Pseudomonadota; class Alphaproteobacteria; order Rhizobiales; family Hyphomicrobiaceae; genus JAEUMD01. The sequence continues at coordinate 631 of JBKEAX010000061.1, forward strand.
GATGCGTGGCAAATTGGAGCGAGCCAGTATTGTCGCCCGCTACGACAAAATACAGCGGCAACCGGTTGCCGATGCGCAAAGTATGTTATGTTTTTGATTGTTACGCCATTGCGGATTGCGGAAGGACGAAATGGCCTGACGTTGGAGCAACGCCGACGCGAAGACTGCAGCCATAGACTCGAGATAGGAGTTCATCGTTCAAGACAATAGCGGGGGGGCCTGAGGCGGTGACAGCACCAGAAGCCAAAACAATAACGCGGTCGGAATACATGGTTGTCAGATTCAGGTCATGCATGACCGCGATGACGCCGCCGCCGCGGCGTGCATAATCCCGTGCGATTTCCATTATTGTCAGCTGGTGGCTGATGTCCAGACTGGAGACCGGTTCGTCCAGCAGCAACCAGCGCGGCCCGTCCTTACCGACAGGTTCCCAGATCTGGCAAAGTATACGGGCGAGATGCACACGCTGACGCTCGCCCCCGGAAAGCTGTTGAGTGTAGCGGCCGGCAAAACCGGCAAGATCAACCTTGGCCAGCGCCTCTGTGATCCGCGTCGCCCGGTCGTGCCGGTCGATCGGAGGGGTTGCACTGCTCAACGCACCCATGCCCACCACCTCGGAGACAGTAAAAGGGAATGCAAGCGCATTGTCCTGCGCGAGGACTGCGCGCCTGCCTGCCAGCACTGCAGGGGAGAGGCTCTGTAGCGCACTCCCAGTGAGGCTGATCTGCCCTTGAAATGGGAGGTCACCGGTCAGTGCCCGCATCTGTGTCGTCTTTCCCGAACCATTCGGCCCGACAATCATGGTGACTTCTCCTGCTGATGCTACGAAATCGACATTATGCAGACTAGCGTGCTTGCCCTAGCTGACCTGCAGGGCGTTTGCCGTGAAGCGCATTTCGTCCTCCGTCACAAATCGAGGATGCCGCGGCGGCGCAGCAATATCCAAAGGAAGAAGGGGGCCCCGAAAAATGCCGTGACAATTCCGATGGGCAGTTCTGCCGGGGCCACGATTGTGCGGGCCACGGCATCGGCCGCAATCAGAAAGGTTGCGCCAAGCAGTGCCGCAGCTGGCAACAGGAACCGGTGATCCGGTCCGATGGCAAGTCGCAGCATATGAGGCACCACAATGCCGACGAAACCGATGCCGCCTGAGACTGCTACCGCTGCGCCTGTGGCGGCGGCGACCGTGATGATGGCGATGTTCTTCATGCGCTGGACCGGAATGCCCATGTGATGAGCCGCGCTTTCACCAAGCGCAAGCGCATTGAGCGCTTGCGCAAGAAAGGGCGTGGCGGCCAGCGCCAGCAGAATGATCGGTGCAGCC
>JBKEAX010000072.1:0-2718 GCA_047972825.1 Hyphomicrobiaceae bacterium
TGCCACGCACCGAAGGCAATGACTATTGCAGAGAAAATGAAATGAACAGCATTACGATGCTCAGCATTTGCATCGAACAGCCAATCGCGAAAGTTTGGCCGGTACATCCCTTGATCAAGGGATGCAGCGGCAGCCGGTTCGGTTTCCATGGTCACGCCGAATCTCTTTTGCAGATCGTGAAGGGAGTTGCCGGATTATTATGAAATCCGGCAACCAATGATCACTTTCCATCCTTCGGGACAAGGCGATCGGGAATATTTACGCCCTTCTCGCGGAAGTACCGCAGCGCGCCGGGGTGCAGCGGAAGGGGAAGACCTACGACTGCTTTTTCCAGAGACATAGCCTTCGTTGCGGGATGGATTGCATTGAGGAACGGCAGGTTGTCGAAGATTGCATTTGTAAGTTTGTAGACAACCTCATCGGGGACGTCCGCATTCACGGCGAGAAAGTTGGGTTGTCCAATTGTCTGGTAGTCGGTCTTCTGGTTCGGGTAGGTTCCTGCCGGAATGACAAAACGGGACCAAAGCTCGCGTCCACCATCCATGGTCTTGAGTTCTTCGTCGGTCACCGAAAGAAGGGTGACGTCGCCACTGTTTGTCGCCATCAACTTCGTAATCGCGCCAGCTGGCGGCCCGGACGGGATGCTCGCAACTGCAATCTGACCATTGGCAAGGGCGTCGGCGGTTGGGCCGTAGCCGGCATAGACCAGGTTGAAATCCTTATCGAGATTGAGGCCGAGCTTTGTCAGCAGCTCCGTGTTCGAGCCCAGGGTTCCTGAGTTCTTTGAGCCAAAGCCTGCGGGCTGCCCCTTCGCATTGAGGATGTCGGCGACAGTGCCGGACTTCACATACTTGTTTGCGATGACGAAGTGCTCGACATTTTCCCAAAGCATCGCGATCGAACGAACGTTCTTCAGGGGCTTCTTGAACGGGCCAGACCCTTCTGCTGCATAGGCGCCGAACAGTCCCTGGAGGATGGAGAATTCTGCGTTACCAGAAGCCATCGCCTGCAAATTCGCGCCAGAACCGGCTGAGTTTACCGCGGTGAGAGAGAACTTTTCCTTCGGCTGTAGCTTCACCTTAGACATCGTTGAGATGGCAACACCAACCGGGTGGAATGTTCCCCCCGTTGAGGCCGTCATCAAGACGTAATCCTTGGCTGTTGCTGGTACGCTGCTGGCAAGAACGGCAGCAGCCACAAACGACGATTTCAGAACGTGTTTCACGATTTCCTCCGTTTATTATTTGTGAATTACGTTTTGCATACATGAACTATGCGTGTATGTAAAGCTCAAACTAGGTAATTGGCCGCCGTTGGTACTGAGCGACTAACCAGATACGTACAAGGAGCATGATGAAGACCTCGCCCCACCTGGATCCTTCAAGGTTGCAAGCAGTCAGTCAATCGCCATGGGCTCCGCTGAGCCAGAAGCCGTTTGCTGTCTTGTGGTGGGCGACAGTCATTTCAAACATGGGCACGTGGATGCATGACGTCGGTGCGGGCTGGCTGATGACCACTATGAATCCCGCTCCAAACTACGTGGCGGCGGTGCAGGCGGCGACAACTTTGCCGGTGGTGCTCTTTGCCCTGCCAGCGGGCGCCATCGCCGACATATTGGACCGTCGGCACATATTGATTGCAGTGAACTTGTGCATGGCGCTCATGGCAGCCAGCTTCGCCACTATCCTTGGCTTGGGCTACGTTACCCCGGCTCTGTTGCTGATATTCACATTCTTACTGGGAACGGGTGCAGCTTTTCTTGCGCCGACTTGGCAGGCCATCATCCCGTCATTGGTTCCCAAACATCAGCTTCCCGCAGCGATAGCGCTTAATTCGGTTGGCATCAATGTGAGCAGGGCAACCGGACCTGCCATTGCAGGTTTTCTCATCGTGTCGATCAGCCTGCTCGCGCCTTTCATCGTGAACGCCCTGAGCTTTGTTGCAATAGTCGCTGCATTGCTTTGGTGGAAACCACCCGCCTTGCCGGCCAGGCATCTGCCGCAGGAGCACTTCTTTTCGGCAATTTCCGGCGGATTGCGCTACGCCAAGAACAGCAAACCCCTCCAGGCCACTCTCCTACGTTCGGGAGCATTTTTTACTTTTGCCAGCGCTTTGTGGGCCCTGTTACCGTTGATTGCGCGGGATCTTCTGGGGGGTGATGCACGTCTATACGGGATATTGCTGGCGACAATTGGCGTTGGAGCTGTTCTCGCAGCATTGGTTCTGCCCGCAATCAAGGCACGCCTGGAGCCCAATGGATTCGTGGCCGCGGGCAGCTTAGGCATTGCGACTTCTCTGGCGATCCTGTCACATACGCACAATACCGTTGTCGCAATTGGTGCCGTTGCTTTGGCTGGCATGTGCTGGACGGGCGTTCTCACAAGTCTCTATGTGTCAGCGCATGTTGCACTGCCCGAATGGGTTCGCGCACGCGGGCTGTCGGTTTATATGATCGTATTCTTTGGCTCCATGTCGTTGGGCAGCGTCTTGTGGGGACAGGTGGCAACTGTTACCAGCCTTGAATCGAGCCTGCTCATTGCCGCGTTAGGAATGGCAGCATTCCTAGTGTTGACCTGGGGCGCAAAACTCAACCAGGGAGAGACGCTCGACCTTAGTCCTTCCATGCACTGGCCTGTATCTCGTCCATATGACGAGCTTTTGCACGGCAATGTCCCCGTTATGATCCAGATCACCTACAAGATTTCCGAAGCAGACAGG
>JBKEAX010000568.1:0-2235 GCA_047972825.1 Hyphomicrobiaceae bacterium
GCCAATGCTCTGCGCACCGGCGCAGTGGTCTACCTCGATGCGCGTGGCCGCTGGGTTGAAACCCTCGATACCGCCGTCATTGCCGCTGATGACACCGTGCTGCGACAGCTGGAAGCCGCAGCCGCTCTGGCCGTCCGCCGTTGCGAGGTCACGTCGGTGTACGCGTTCAAGGTACGTGTTGTCGATGGTCGCCCCTTGCCCATTTCAGTGCGCGAGAAGATTCGCGCTGCGCGCACACCAAGCGTCTGAGAAAGGTCGCCTCATGTACCGCTATGATGCATTCGACGCTGTTCTGGTCAACGAACGAGCGCACCAGTTTCGTAATCAGGTGGAACGTCGTCTGGCCGGGGAACTGACCGAAGAGCAGTTTCGTCCGCTGCGCCTTCAGAACGGCCTTTATCTGCAGCTTCACGCCTACATGCTTCGGATTGCAATTCCCTATGGCGTTCTGTCTGCGCGTCAATTGCGCCAACTCGCGTTCATTGCGCGCCGTTGGGACAAAGGGTTTGGCCATTTCACCACGCGCCAGAACCTGCAACTCAACTGGATTGCCTTGAAGGAAGCTCCCGACATCCTCGACGCCCTTGCCGAAGTTGACATGCACGCCATCCAGACCAGTGGCAATTGCATACGTAACGTAACGACCGACCCCTATGCCGGTGTTGCAATCGACGAGTTGGAGGATCCTCGCATCTGGGCGGAAGTTCTGCGTCAGTGGTCAACGATGCATCCCGAATTCACATTCCTGCCGCGCAAATTCAAGATTGCGGTCACCGGCGCTGTACAGGACCGTGCGGCCACACTGTTTCACGACATCGGCCTTCGCCTGATCAAATCACGCGATGGCGAACTGGGTTTCCGTATCTTCGTCGGTGGTGGGCAGGGGCGCACGCCCTATGTGGCACAGGAGATCAGCGCGTTCGTTCCCCACCAGAACCTGCTGTCATATCTGGAAGCGATTTTGCGTGTCTACAATCTGCACGGCCGCCGCGATAATCTTTTCAAGGCGCGCATAAAGATCTTGGTCAATGCTCTGGGCATCAACGAATTCCGCCGTCAGGTTGAAACCGAATGGCATCACCTCGACAAGGACACCGTTGATCTGCCAGCTGATGCGCTCGAACGCATCCGGGCGCGCTTTGCCCCGACTGCTCTCACGTCCGCACCGTTGCGCAACCCGGATGTCGATGCACGCCGTCGCCGTGACCCAGGATTCGACCGCTGGCTGCGCCACAACGTCATGCCACACCGGGTAACAGGACACGCCATCGTCAATATCCAGCTCAAGGAGCCCGGCAAGATTCCTGGCGACGCTAGCGCCACCCAAATGGAGGCCATCGCGGATCTCGCAGAACGTTTCTCGCACGACGAGCTGCGCGTGACGTATCAGCAGAATCTCGTCCTGCCCAATGTCGCGATTGCCAACCTTGCGATCATCTATGATGCGCTTGTGGAAATCGACCTCGAAACAGCCAACACGGAACTGATTACCGATATCATTGCGTGCCCGGGTCTCGACTACTGCAATCTCGCCAATGCCCGTTCGATCCCGATTGCTCAGGACATTGCAAAACGTTTTGCCGATCCAGAACGTGCTGCCGAAATCGGACCGCTTCGGCTCAACATCTCTGGCTGCATCAACGCTTGCGGGCACCACCACGTCGGCAACATTGGCATTCTCGGCGTCGACAAGAAAGGCACCGAGCATTATCAGATCACGCTTGGCGGCAGCCCGGCGGACGATGGCAGCATCGGCGATATTCTCGGCCCCAGCTTCCCGGCCGGAGACGTTCCTGGCGCAATTGAAAAAATCGTTGAGACCTACATCGATATGCGACTCACGCCTGAAGAGACATTTCTTGCGACTTACCGCCGTCTAGGTAAGCGTCCTTTCTACGACGCGCTTTATGGCCAGAAACCGGCCAGCTCCCAACGTAATGCTAAGGCCCTGGAGCGCCCAAATGTCTAACAAAGCAACCATCGAAATCACTATTTCGCCCGCCATTGGTGTCGAACGCATCTGGACCAAAGAAGGCTTTCGCGATGATCCATGGCGCATGCTTGATGACAATGCGTCGTGGCCTAAAGAAGGATCATTTGTCGTCCCGATCAGCCGCTGGCGCGCCGAGTATCATGCCCTCGTAGCGGCCGAAAAATTGAACATCGGCCTGGCACTCGCGGTTGCTGACGATCTCGATCCAGCAAGCGACGAACTCGATCGTGTGCAACTCATCG
>JBKEAX010000316.1:0-2430 GCA_047972825.1 Hyphomicrobiaceae bacterium
TCGCACCATCATGCAGTGCGATAGCGACTGATGCCTGCGACCAGGCCCCGTTGGAATTGAGCGCGCGGTAGGTAAAGCTGTCGGCTCCTGCCATGCCCGTAGGTACATCAACCTCAAAGGCTCCAGTCGACGTGTCGGTGAGGCGCACCTTCGCACCCGAGGTCAAGGTGACCCAACCGTCCCCATCGGCTGTGCCGACGATGTCATAGGTCACATCCGAACCATGCACCGGACTGAGCGTATGAGAATAAAGACCGGGATCGGCAACATTGACGCTTGAATCCCTCGCCACGTAATCGGCAACATTAATCGTGGTTCCATCATTGAACGTGAAGGCTTCGATGCGCGTCAGCGCGTTGGACCAGTTGCTCATCACGAGCCGGTCGAACAACGCGTCATAGGACGCGTTGGGATTGTCTGGATCGCGCACGCTGACGATCAGGTCATTTCCGTCCACATGCACGGTGATATCATCAGATGTGATGCCGGGCTCAAACAGGACCGCATCATTGCCACCATCCTCAATGGCGCTGGCGGCTTCGTCATAAAGCGTATCGATACCGTCGCCGCGACCAAAGGTGTAGACGTCATCACCGGAACCACCGTACAGGGCGTCGGTCCCCGTACCACCCTTCAGGGTATCGCTCCCCGCGCCGGCCTCAAGGATGTCATCATCCGCGCCGCCATCGAGCACATCATCACCCGCACCGCTGGTGAGAATATCGACACCGGTCCCGCCCTGCAGGATATCGTCACCGTCTCCACCGTTGATTTGATCGTCGCCCGCACCGCCGACGAGCACGTCGTTGCCCACGCCGCCATCAAGCACGTCGTTACCGGCGTTGCCGTAGATCGTATCACTGCCTTTGCCACCGCTAATAGTATCGTTGCCAGCGCCTCCAATAAGAATATCGCTGTTGGCCAGATCGCTACCAGACGAGTTACCATCGACGAAAACACTATCAACGTCGGCGGCAAACCAGATGTCATTGCCGGACGTGCCCGTTACTGTTGCGCCTGTCGCATCGGCTATGACCTGATTGTAGTCGGCGAGCTCCGTGAAGTTCTCGATCTCAGCGCGAGCAAGAAGTTGGCCATTGACGATGACCTCAAGCACTAGAGTGGTGCCGTCAAGGCTCACCACCACATCCTCTGGCGTTGCACCGAGTTGAGCAAGGCGCAGAACCTCGAAGGCGCCGCGCAAGCCCTCGACGAAGTCAGAGCGCGACCATTGATCGAGCCCGAGCGCTTCCGCCTGCAACAGAGTGATCAACCAACCCGCGGCAAACGCGGACTCCGGATTGAGCGAGATCAGCGCATCGATGACCGCCTTGTTTTGCATGTAATTGGCGAACTGAAGTGCAATCTGGACTTCGCCGTCGAGTTCAGCCAGGGTTTCGGCTTCGGAATTGGCAAGGACGCGCCGTAAATAAACACTACCACCGGTCAGCGTGGCTGCTTTCAGCGTGTGAAGCAGGATGTGGTCAACCATCCCTTCGGCATTCTCGTTCCGCAAGACCTCGCCATTGGCCGTCGCTCTGAAAAAGTATGTATTGTTGTTGTAGTAGACACGAAAGAAATACGATGCCTGCGGCGCAGCAAGTGCTGTCACGCCCAGGGCGTCCATATATTGGTTGATGACGTCGGAGGTCTTGTCAGCCATCGAGCGCAGCATTGCCTTGGTGCTTCCCGACAAGGTATTGCTGCCGGATTGCCCACTGCGCGCGAATTCTCCCGTAACTGGGTCGAGACTTATTTGGACCGTGTAGGAGTCCTTGTCATTGCCGCCGAACAGGTCACCCAACCAGGTACCACTGAGCCAATCGCCGATCACGCTTCCAAGCGCCGCGCCAATGAAGGCACCAATGCCGGGTAAGATTAAATTGCTGATAGCCTGGGAGATCAAAGACGACGTGATGCCGAGAGCCGCAGAAATGGAGGCTGAAACGCTGCCGATCACTGCCGAGGCGCTACCGGCTAGAGCTGTGCCTGCGAGTGTCCCAAGTCCGCTGCCAACAGATTGGCCGATCGCACCGCCCATCGTCTCAGGGGAAACGAGTTCGTTGGCGAGATAACTGCCGATGAAAGTTGCGAAGGGCGAAGCGGCACCTGACGCCCCGAACAAGCTTCCTCCGATGCCGGTGGAGGCGGCGAGGGCTTGGCCCAGGCCGACTTGCTGGAGGGCAAAATCGAGAATTGTAGCGATGCCCGTCGATGCCGTGTAGGTGAACAGGGCTTCGCCGAAGGCATCGTTGATGTCGAGTGTCTCGGCCAGTTCCGCCGCGAGGAACGATGACACGAATCCTATTCCGGCGCTGCGCATCTGGTAGGCGAAATCCGTGCCGATGTTGCCGAACGACTCATCCATCGCGTCGATAAGCGAATAGTCCGCGCGCACCACGCCCGGCGCGATCATCGAACCGTCATTGG
>JBKEAX010000332.1:0-20502 GCA_047972825.1 Hyphomicrobiaceae bacterium
TTGTCTTTAGCAGCATCAGCGGGTTCTTCTGCGCCCGTTTGAGAAGATTTGCGGGCCTTGATGGCCTCCATCTGACGCCGCATCTCCTTGCACGCCTCCGGACGGGACTGGCGTGGCGTGAAAACAACGAAATCAGAACGGTCGATGGCCTCGGATGCAGCCTTATCGGCGTCCGCATCACTGCTCGTTCCCAGACCATAATCGGCCAATTCTGCTTTGTTCTCCGACACCTCGATATGCCGAACGACGCTGACCTCGGTGGGCGCAATTCCTCTTTTCGCGAGATACCACGGTACGCCACGATCCTGACGCACATGACCATTGCCGGCAATCAGGACCGCACCTTTCCAGCTCGATACCAGCATTGCATCTGCCATACGGGCATCACGCAACCGTTGCACGCGAACCATGCCGGGAATGGCCGCGTCGGGCAGCATTCCGCAGTGGCTGTCCCGGATCTGCGCGGCAAGGTCCGCGGCTGCCGCTTTGGGCAGCGGCTTATCGAGTGCCAATCGTTCAACGTCTTTGGTTACAACCGCGGAGAAATCCTCCTTTGCCACCTGACGGCTTTCGGCGCGTGTAGGGTTGGCCGGTGACAAGACGAGGCGAGCGCGAATTGCTTCATCGATGACCGGCTCGTAGATTTTGTAGTCGGGCCAGCCCGATTTGTCCCATTTGACCAGGCGTCCGAAATCCGCCGCAGTCCGCTGACGCGGCACGCGCGCCTCCCGGCCATAGAACTTGTCGATGGCCTTTTGCTGTTCGGGGTTGAGCATCTCCATGGCGACGACGTCCAATTGCGCCGCACCTTCAACGATACGCGCGCCCCTGAGTTTGGAAGACGCATGAATGGCCCATGCCTGCAGCCGGTGATGATCGGGATTGTCATGCACCTCACCCAGCAAAACAAAACGCGATTTGGCCAGTGCCATTCCATAGTCTTGAACGGTGATGAAGCCACCGTTGGCGCGCGACCAGACCTTGCCGACAAGAGGATGATCTTTCAGTCTGTCCGATTGCCAATCGGAGGGAAACCCGGGCACATCACGGTTGTCGGCATGAGCATCATGCGCGCCTGCTCCGACAAGCACGAAAACCCCAATTAGAATTGTCGTTAGGGTCCGGAACCAATAGCAATGCTGCGAACGCACCATGTTGGTAAAACTTGGCGCTACGAAGATTCGCGAAAAAGGCCCGAGTGCGCTCATCGCCCCAATTGCCATGTGGAAAATGTGCTCCCGACTCTCACCAACATTACCGCTCAACTTCAAGCGGTTGACCGTCCGCCGCGCGCATGAGGTTGACAAACCGTGTGAACAGATAGTGGCTGTCTTGAGGCCCAGGTGATGCCTCGGGATGATGCTGTACGGAGAAAACCGGTTTGCCGGCGAGGCGAATGCCGCAATTGGTGCTGTCGAACAGTGAGATGTGTGTTTCTTCCACACCCGCAGGCAGCGTATCACGGTCAACTGTGAAACCGTGGTTCATGGATACGATTTCAACCTTGTCAGTCGTGTAGTCTTTTACCGGATGATTGGCGCCATGGTGGCCTTGATGCATTTTCTTGGTCTTCGCACCCAGCGCAAGAGCCAGCATTTGATGGCCGAGGCATATGCCGAACACAGGCAACCCGCTTGCAACCAGCTTTTTAATTTCGGGCACGGCATAAACACCCGTGGCCGCCGGATCGCCAGGACCGTTGGACAAGAAAATGCCGTCTGGACCGCGGGCCAGAATTTCATCGGCTGAGGTGGTTGCGGGAACCACCGTCACTTTACAGCCCGTCGACGCCAGGCAGCGAAGGATGTTGCGCTTCAAGCCGAAGTCCAGCGCGACGACGTGGAATTCCGGATCATCGAGCTTTCCATATCCGCAGTCCCAGGCCCAACGTGTTTCATCCCACGTATAGGATTGGCCGCTGGTTACATCCGGCACGAGGTCGAGCCCGACCAGACCGGGCCATGAAGCTGCTTCGGCCTTCAATTTATCGAGATCGAATGTTCCCGATGGGTCGTGGGCAATAACAGCATTCGGCATACCCTGCTCGCGAATGAGCGCCGTCAATGCCCGCGTGTCGATGCCTGCAATGGCAATAATGCCCCGCGCCTTCAGCCAGTCATTGAAGTGTTCGCCAGCGCGATAGTTGGAGGGGTTCGTGACGGGCGCACGTAGCACCGCCCCCCTCACGCCCGATCGTGAGGCCAGATTGGATGTTTCGGTATCCTCGGCGTTTGTGCCAACGTTACCGATGTGCGGAAAAGTGAAGGTAATGATCTGCCCGGCATACGACGGATCGGTCAAAATCTCCTGATAGCCTGTCATTGCGGTATTAAAACAGACCTCGCCCACCGCCGAGCCGGTTGCCCCCAGCCCGATACCTTCAATCACTGTGCCGTCCGCCAATACAAGACGCGCTGTGGTCTTGTAATTGGTCCAGGGCGGCGGCACAGGACGCTGCAAGGTGTCAGTCATGTTGAGGCTCCAGGCGGTTGGCGCATTGGGCGCGGACCCTAGAAGAATGCTCCAATTCGGTCAATTGAGCGGTTGATAGGCTGTTACAATCCACATACACGCCCTGAAGGCACCCCCAGAAGCGGTTGATGACTCCGGCCAGGGCGATTACATCATGTCGCCAATTCGCCTGGCTGTGTGCGAGATTTGTTCTACTCCGCCCAAAGACCGAAACAGCCACGCGCGGCAACCCAAACCTGAGGAGAATGAAATTCCATGCGCGAGCGCATCCAACAGGCCATGAAGGACGCCTTGAAATCCGGCGAGAAACGACGCCTTTCCACGCTGCGTCTGGTCACCGCCGCCATCAAGGACCGCGACATTGCCGCCCGGGTCGATGCCAAAGGCAATGCGACCGGCAACGACCGCGTCTCGGACGATGATATTTTGGCGCTTCTGCAAAAGATGATCAAACAGCGCCGTGAATCTGTCGAGATCTACACCCAGGGCGGCCGCCAGGAACTGGCCGACCAGGAAGCTGCCGAGATCGTCATTATCGAGGAGTTTCTGCCTCAGCAGATGAGCGAAGACGAGGTTCGCGACGCAACTAACGCCACAGTTGAGGAACTGGGTGCCACCGGGCTCAAGGATATGGGCCGCGTCATGGCTGCGCTGAAGGAGAAGTACACCGGCCAGATGGACTTCTCAAAGGCCTCTGCAATGGTCAAGGAAGCTCTCAAGTAGAATGTGCTCTTGTCGGAACGTTCCACGCTGAAACGACAGCTGAGGGTTCCATTGCCGAGCACCTCTTGGTAGCTTCCACGACCCGTGTTTAGCGTCTTCCCGCCAGCCTTTCTCATGCAAAAGAATGCCGCCACCTTTTCGCCCACTCACGATTGATGGTTTCGCCGACGAGGTCGCGAGCTATGCTTGGCGGCGGCCCATTTTCCGCGTCGACATGCATCACACCTGGTATCCGGCGCATGCCGACTGGAAAGGCGAAGGCAGCGTTTCAGGCATGTGCCGGTTCCATACCCAAGAGCGCGGGTTCGATGATATCGCTCAGCATGTCACGATTGCGCCCGATGGCATGATTTGGACCGGGCGCGACTGGAACAAGATTCCTGCCAGCGTTGGCTGCAATATGAATGCCGGGGTCTTCATGTTCGAGGCAATTGGAAATTTCGATACGGGCAACGACCGGTTGGACGGCGATCAGTTCGATGCAGTCGTCGCCGTCATAGACATCATCCAGCAACACTTCTGTTTGCCCGTTCAGTGCCTGCTGTTTCATCGCGACGTACCGCAAACGACCAAGACATGCCCCGGCACTTCAATCGATAAATTCGACATATTGGCAGCCGTTGCAGCACGAAGACGGTCCATGGCACTCACCGCTTGAGCACGGCATAAACGATACGCAGCGGTAGTCTCACAAGTGCTACCGTCAGCGCCATCACGACGACAAACCCAAGCATCGCCTCCGGCACTCCCGTATCGCTGCGGGGAGCGCGAAACAGTGCCAGAACAAGCCGCCCCACCACATAGAAGAGCTGGGTCGCGAGTTGTGTGAGCCTGCCGCTGACAATGCGATAGAGCGTTGGCATGCAATCACCCGCCAAATCAGCGGTGGTGGCGTTTACGGTCTTTGCAGGCGTTGACACGGGACGGCTCCAGGTTGCTGATCCATGTCGATTTGTCGCAACTCAATGAAAACCGGTTCATAGCGCGTGTGTGCGCCAGCGTGGACAGGGGCCAGGCTGGTGGGGCTGGTCTTCGCAATAGATCGCGTTCACTTTTCACGGAATCGCGAACGCGCTCTATTTTCTTTTGTTTTGAGCATATTCTTCACGCCGGACCGCGTACACTTCGGCTGAACATGCTCTAGGAATGAAAATCCCAATTTGGCCTGTGGATTGCGGGCATTGCCTACCGCAAGAACAACATGTGAACTTCGCAACACTGCGAATCGCCTATCGATGGGGGGGCGTTCGGACAAGGACCGTGCGCGGCGCAAGCACGGCGATTGATGCCGCCGCACCGTTTTGTGCCTAAACGAAACCCAATACAGGTTTGGATATCCCAGACATGCGCTTCCCTCCCCATCTGCTGGACGAAATACGCGCCCGCCTGCCGGTGAGCGCGGTTGTCTCTCGCAAGGTGGCGCTGAAGAAAAAGGGCCGCGAGTTTGTTGGTCTATCGCCGTTCAAAAGCGAAAAGACGCCCTCCTTCACGGTCAATGATCAAAAGGGTTTCTACCACTGCTTTGCCAGTGGCGAGCACGGCGACATATTTAAATTCGTCATGACGACGGAAGGACTGGCCTTTCCCGAAGCTGTCGAACGCTTGGCCGAGGAAGCCGGCGTTACGCTGCCCAAACGCTCCGAGCCGACCGAAGTGGAAATTGAGCGTGAGGACGAGCGTCAGCGCCTTTACCGTCTCGTGCAAACCTCGGCTGAGTTTTTTCAAATCGCGTTAAAACGCCCCGAAGGCGAAGCCGCCCGGCGCTACCTTGAGCGGCGCGGCCTGGCCGCCGAGACCATTGAACACTTCGGATTGGGTTTCGCACCCAATTCACGCAACGCACTCAAGGAGCATCTGGCACGCGCCGGGTTTTCCGGCGCGGACATGGCACGCTCGGGCATGCTGATTGCCGGCGACGACATTGCGGTTCCTTATGACCGGTTCCGCAACCGGGTCATGTTTCCCATTCATGATATCAAACAACGTGTTATTGCCTTCGGTGGCCGTGCACTCGATCCTGATGCGCCGGCAAAATACCTCAACTCCCCCGAAACACCGCTGTTTCACAAGGGGCACATCCTGTTCAACGCCGCACGCGCGCGGCCTATCGCCTATGAAAAGGATCGCATTATCGCCGTGGAAGGCTACATGGATGTTGTAGCCCTGGCTGAAGCTGGATTTGGTGAAGCTGTCGCCCCGCTTGGCACAGCGCTCACGCAAGACCAGATCACGCTGATGTGGCGCTTCGTTCCCGAGCCGATTCTATGCTTTGACGGAGATAGTGCCGGCCGTAAAGCAGCCTACCGGGCTATCGACACGGTGCTGCCCCACTTGAAACCCGGTCAATCCGTTGCTTTTGCTTTCCTGCCTGACGGGCTTGACCCTGATGACCTCATCCGCCAGCAGGGTGCTGCTGCCATGGAAGGCGTGCTCAAGCGCGCGCGTCCCCTCGCCGACGTCCTGTTCGAGCGTGAATGGGCCGCGGGCGACTGGACCACGCCGGAACGACGTGCCCGCCTGGAGCAACAAATTCGCAACCTTGTTGGACAAATTACGGACCAGGGGGTGCGCGCGCATTACGAACGCGACATGCGTCAGCGCCTCTATAGCGCCTGGGGCGGCGGCAGGCGGCGCGGCGAATCCGTGAACGGAGGGTATGGCGCTAGCAATCGTGGCCAGGGCGCGCGCGATTACAGAACGACATCAGCCAAACCAGCAGCGAGGCGCAGCTTTGCCTCACCCGGCGGCTTAAAACCTGGAACTTTATCAAATCAAAACAATGCATTACATATGGGCGCCAGCGCCAGTCTGAAGGCCAGCGCCATGGTTGCCGGTGAAGGCGCTGCCCCGCCCTATCGTGAGGCATTGCTGCTCGCAACCGTGCTGCATCACCCTTGGCTGTTGGAACAGGAAGCTGAAATTCTCGACCGGCTAACCCTGACCTCGGAGCCCATGCAACGACTGCGCCAAGCGCTGCTTGCATCCCTTGCAGTGGATATTCCACTTGACATGAGGGAAGTCCGCTCCCAATTGGACCTTTTGGGCGTCGGTCGGATCGTTGAACTGGTCGAACGCACAATAACGCACAGAAGTGACAAGTTCGCAGATCCGGAAGCCGACAGGGCCGAGGTGGAAGCTGGCTGGCGCCACACCCTCGCGATGCACGAACGGCACGTTGATCTTCGCCAGTCGCTGGAAGCCGCGGAACGTGAGTGGCAAACGGACGGTAATGAGGCGGCGCTCGCCCGCATATGCGAGATTCAAAGACAGATCGCACGAGTCAACAGCCTGGGGGGTCTAGATGGCAGTAGCGATGAGCACTGAAGTCATAGGAATTGATCACGGCGGAACCGCGCAGGCCCAGCCGTCAAGCCGCTTGTGAGACTAACGCATTCGCTCCGCACTGTTCAGAACTGCCAATACCGCTCGCATTACGCACCACCAATTTTGAGAACCCGTACAACGGAAACCGAGATATGGCCAACGCATCCACCGAGGAAACGACTGAACAAAACGAGCGTGACCGCCCGCTGCTCGACCTATCGGATTCCTCCGTCAAGAAGTTTATCAAGACCGCCAAGGCGCGCGGTTACGTGACACTCGATGAACTCAATGCGGTAATGCCCTCAGACGAGGTGACGTCAGACCAGATCGAGGATGTCTATGCGACGCTCTCGGACATGGGCATCAACGTTGTCGAGAATGAGGAGGCCGAGGACCAGGCCGACGGCGACGATAGCGAAGACAATGATACCGCCGAAGATGAAAGCCGTGAGCTGACCACGCAAACGCTGCCGACGGCGTCTCAGACACGTGCAGAACCGACCGAACGTACCGATGACCCCGTGCGTATGTATCTGCGCGAAATGGGGTCGGTCGAACTTCTCTCGCGCGAGGGCGAGATCGCCATCGCCAAGCGGATTGAGGCTGGTCGCGAGGCCATGATCGCCGGCCTGTGTGAAAGCCCCCTCACCTTCCAGGCCATCATCATCTGGCGCGATGAATTGAACGAAGGCAAGATCTTGCTGCGTGACATCATTGATCTTGAAGCCACCTATGAGGGCCCTGACGCAAAGCCGGACCATAGCGTAGCTGCCCTCGCCCAAGCCAATGGGGGGGGTAACAACGCACAGAACGGAAACTCTGAGCAGGCATCGGGAGAAAATACGGACGGTGAGAAAACCGAAGGCGAGAGCGAGGGTGACAGCGACGACGATGACGATTACGAAAACGCGTTGTCACTGGCCGCAATGGAGGCAGAACTAAAGCCAAAGGTCCTGGAAACCTTCGACAATATCGCTGCGGCCTACAAAAAGCTTCGGAAACAACAGGACAAGAAGCTTGAGCAGCAACTTGCTGGTGAATCGGGCTCACGGCAGCAACAGCGCGCCTACGACAAGCTGCGCGAAGAAATCATAACTGACGTGAAGAGCCTGTCGCTCAACAACAACCGTATCGAGAGCCTTGTTGAGCAGCTCTACGCCATCAACAAAAAACTAATCGGCCTGGAAGGCCGCCTGATGCGCCTGGCTGAAAGCTATGGCGTGCCGCGTCCAGCTTTCATCGAGGAATATTACGACAACGAACTCGACCAGACCTGGCTGGACCGTGTCTCCAAGTCCGGCAAGAAATGGAAAAATTTTGTCGACTCGGAGCGTCAGCAGATCGAGAAGCTGCGCAACGACGTGCATGAACTTGCCAGCGCTACCGGCCTGGAAATTTCAGAATACCGCCGCATCGTCCGCGCCGTACAGAAGGGCGAGCGCGAAGCCCGGCAGGCCAAAAAGGAAATGGTCGAAGCCAACCTGCGCCTCGTTATTTCGATCGCGAAGAAATACACCAACCGCGGTTTGCAGTTCCTCGACCTGATTCAGGAAGGCAATATCGGCCTGATGAAGGCGGTCGATAAGTTTGAATACCGCCGCGGTTACAAGTTCTCCACCTATGCAACATGGTGGATCCGGCAGGCGATTACCCGTTCTATCGCCGACCAGGCTCGCACCATCCGCATTCCAGTACACATGATCGAAACGATCAACAAGATCGTGCGCACCTCCCGCCAGATGCTGCACGAAATCGGCCGAGAACCAACACCTGAAGAACTGGCAGAAAAGCTCGCCATGCCTTTAGAGAAAGTGCGCAAGGTGTTGAAGATCGCCAAGGAGCCGATCAGTCTTGAAACGCCGATTGGTGATGAGGAAGATTCCCATCTAGGCGACTTCATCGAGGACCGCAATGCCGTGCTGCCCATCGATGCAGCAATCCAGTCCAATTTGCGTGAAACGACGACGCGCGTGCTCGCATCCCTGACACCGCGTGAAGAACGTGTGTTGCGCATGCGCTTCGGCATTGGCATGAACACCGACCACACACTGGAAGAAGTCGGTCAGCAGTTCTCGGTGACGCGCGAACGAATTCGCCAGATTGAAGCCAAAGCACTCAGGAAGCTGAAACATCCCAGTCGCAGCCGCAAACTGCGTTCGTTCCTTGATAACTGAGCCGCTCGACACTCATATACAGAAACACCAAGGCCGCTTCCCCGAGCGGCCTTGTTTTTTTGCGCGATTGCTCAGTCCATTTTTCAAGAGAGGCATGCTTTTCATGGCTCGACCGGTGCGCACTTCAGCTTCACATGCTTGAACAACCTCCCCTCCGGATTTGCGGTTGTTTGTTAATCAATCCACAACCTAAGATTGGAATCGCTTTGAGCGGTTCGAGCAGGTTTTTTATGATCAAGACATCGAATCAGCCTGCTTCCGGGATGTCTACCTACTCGGCAGTGCGGCATCACCTGGAAAGGCAAATTGCGCGATGCGGAGACTGCGAGCGATCCTTGTATCGTTTGCCAGCGTGGCTTGCCTGACAGGCTGCGCTGCTCATCTGCATCGGGTCGAGAACCCACCAGGTCCCCCATACATGCCGGAGAAGATCCAAACGGGCTCGATTTCCAATGGCCCGTTGTTCTCTCACACCAGTTGGGCTGGCTCTATAGCCTCGTGCAGTTCGTTTCCCAACATGGAGCATGCCAAGAGCACAGGCCCGGTGCTATCGGAACACCGCTTTCCCCTGTCCATGCGTCTTTCACGCGGCGACCGCGTGAACATCAACATGCTGGATGGAGAGGAGATCAATGGCGATTATGTCATTGGTCCTGACGGGCAAATCGGCCTGCCGTATGTGGAACGCATCACCGCAGTCGGGTTAACCGAAACTGGACTTGCTTCGCGCATCGACAAAGCGCTGCTCGAAAGGGGGCTCGCCGCACCGCGTGTTTCGGTTCGCGTGGTGAAGTATGCCGCAATCCAGGTCAGCGTTGCTGGAGCCGTATTCCAACCTGGATTCGTGACCATTAACGACGCCGATCATCCGGAAAAAAACCAGCAAACAAACATCCGCGTTTACGGTGACGTCACCATCCACAGGAATTTGTCCGCAGCCATTCGTGAAGCAAGCGGCGCGAGGCCCGACGCAGATCTATCGGCGGTTAAAATCACACGACGAGGCCGAACCTATGCATTCAACATGCGCGGGGCAATCACTGGCAGGCCCCTGCTGGACCCGGCGCTGGAAGATGGTGACCAGATTTTCATCCCCTCATCAGGCTGTTTCGACAACGCTCTCGTGCGTCCGTCGATTGTGACGCCACGCGGCATTCGTATCTACGTTTCAAAAATCCACATCGGCCCCGATGCCCGCTACGACGAAAAAATACCCTTCGGGCTGCGTCTCCTTCAAGGCGCCGTCATAGCAAGTTGCGTGGGCGGAAATCTTGCAACTGAAGGGCACCGGCAAATCATCCTGGTAAGCACCAACCCTGTGACAGGGAATACCGAGGTCGTACAGCGCCCCGTTGAACAACTGGTTCGGGATCAAGCGCGCGACGACATCAACCCAATGCTGATGCCCGATGATGCAATCGCTTGTTACGACAGTACCGTGCGTGAAGCCGTAGGCGTGGCAAATGCCCTGACGGGAATTGCCACCTCGATTTCTTCCGTGATTACCGCGCAAAAACTGCTCAGTGGTTCGGCAAATTGAAGTCTCATTTAATGCAATTTGACGGCGCTCGCTTAGATCCGAATTAGCATGGCGTTGATATGAAAGTTGTTAGAATGTGATGGGATTTGCGAGCATTTGTACTTCATTGTGACGTTGAGTTTCCATCTAAAACCTGACTGCACAAAGCTACGCACTCTCATGTCGCAATCTCAACCTAATCACCTCCTTGATCTTTGGCGCTGGCTTTGGGCTGTCGGCGAAGAACGGGTCCATTGGCGGCGTTATCTGCTCGGGGCGTTTTTCTCAAGTATGATCTGCGTAAACTTGGCCATTGCCTATATGAGGCTGTTACCGAAGCAGTATACATGCGAGTGGTCTGCCATACTGCCAGGTGCAGGCGCGGAAACGCGAGTGAATATCGACAGCATCGGACAGGCCCAATCCAGTTCGAGTTCACCCTTCTCCGATAAGACGCTTAGTCCCAAAGCAAACTACAAGGAAATAGCGCTCAGCAGAACAGTTCTGAGCGATGCTGCAAAGCGCGCTGGAGTTTCGCTTGAAGAATTTGGTGAACCGCACATCAAGCTTGTAGATCAGGCATCGATAATTATTTTCCAGGTGACCGCCGGCACCGCCAAAGAAAGCCTCGCCCGCTCCCGAGCACTATTTGACTCCTTCAGGGCTCGTCTCGACCAGTTGCGCAGCGAGGAGATGACTACTCGCAATGATGCTTTGCGCAATAATATAAGCACGGTTGAAATAGCGCTGCAAAGAGCGCGCAAGCGATTGCTGGACCTTGAAACGGAAAGCGGCCTGGCCTCCACTGAACAGTACAATCAGCTGGTAACTTCCATTGAAGTTCTGCGGCGCGAACAGGCCAATGCCAGGGCTTCTGTCGCCGAACGCGCAAGCCAATTCGAGGTGATCCGCAAGGAACTGGCGATTGATCCTGCATATGCAGCCAAGATCCTGCGTGCAAGTGCCGACCCGGAAATTCGAAGCCTGTCGACGGCGCTTGCGAACGCCAAATCGGCCTATGCAGAAATAGCCCAGCGATTCGGCCCGACATATCCCCGCGTTGTCGATGCCCGCAACAAAGTCGTCTCAATCCAGACCGAACTCAGAAAGGAGATGCGCCAGTTCGATGAAGTCCCTGATGCCCTTTTACATGAGGTGTTGATCGACAACGAAAGGGTTCTTGCTGTGTTTGTCGACCTTGTACAAAAACACGCTGAGAAAGTTGGCGCGGAGGCCCGCCTGGCAGAGATTGACCAGATCATGTCGGAAATCGAAAAACGCCGCGTGCGTCTGGGCGCGATCGCAGCAAGGCTGGACGACCTGCAACGCGATCACATGATAGCGAACGCCGTCTTCAGTTCGGCACTGGCGCGCCTGGATGCCAGTAAATCGGATCACTACGGGTCCTATCCCATCGTTCAAATTCTCTCCGAGCCAACACTGCCGGCTGATCCGAGCAGCCCGCGACTGATCTTTGCGGTAATTGGAGCTGGCATGGGAACACTTCTGTCGGCGTGTGGTTGGTTTTTTTCGTGGCTGCACCAGTGGTTTGTTTTTGAGCTGCATGCCGCTCTCAAACACACGCGCATGGAGCGCCGCCAAAAAGCACAAGTCACCAGCTGACGTATCGGCATACATGGAAAGTGGACGATGCCGGACGGGTTCAGATCTCTAGAGGAACAAACCATCTACTACACTCTGTCGCTGACCTGGGTGTGGTACTTCCTTGGAGCCATGTACATGGTTCCGCCGGTGATCGGGTGGTTGCTTGCAACGCTGTGGCTCAAGCGGGTCATCACGGGTGAACAGAAGCGGGGGGTTCCCTATCTGATCGTCATATGGTGGGCAGCCATGCTCATCATGGAAGTGGCGCTGATTGTCGGGCATTTAAATTGGTCGCTTGGCATTCCCACTATGATCAAATCGTCTGTGGGATGGGCAAAGGGCTGGGCGCTCATGGGTGTGTTCGGCCTGATCGGCGGCGCCATGCAGATAAGGGCAGATGTGCTGTCGCGCGCGGCGACCAACCTGGCAATTCAAACACTGATATTGATCCCGCTGTTTGTCGTTGCTCCCATAGTTGGGATTGCGGGCACGCTTTATCATTCACCGCTCATGGTTCTTGGTGGACCGGGCCCCGAATATTTCGAGATACAGCTTTACAGCAAGGATTTTAGTGGTGCGGTGAGATGGAGTTTCTTTGCACCTTGGGCACCAGCTGCAGCCGTAGCGTTCGGGGTTTTGGCACCGCTTATCCTTCGCGACAAATCCTTGGCTCGCCGTACTCTGGGACTGCTGGCCGTTGTTATGGTGGTGTTAATGAGCAAATCGCGTCTGGGCATGGTTTCCATTCCCATCAGCCTTGCCGGCGCGATGCTGATGTCACAGGTGACCAGACCCAAAATTCTTTTTGCCGGAGCTGTACTGGCACTTGCCGTTGGGCTGATGGGGGAACCTCTTCACCACCAGTTCGAACTCCGCAAGGCAGAGATTGGAGACATGCGTGCCGACAGTACGTTTGTACGGGCAGCGCTAGAGCGCATTGCTTTGTACCGGTGGCGACATGAGGCACCGGTATGGGGGCATGGGGTTGTCGAGCCTGGGCCCGCCATCGTTGAAGAAATGCCCATAGGCTCACACCATTCCTGGTACGGTTTGCTCTTCGTGAAGGGGGTTGTTGGCTTCATAGCGCTGCTGGTGCCGCTTGTAGTTTCCTTTCTATTTTTTTTCGCACGGTCCCAAAAGAGTAGAAATGCTCGAACTGCACTTGGCATAATTTTATTTTTTATTCTCACAACTTTTACTGAAAATGTAGAGATGCTTGCCTACATGATGTGGCCAGCCTTCGTCATGTTCGGGATCGCGGCGCGCGAGCGTTTCTTCAATCCATTCCGGCACCCACTTGGATTGCATGACCCCAACAAACCATCAACGCTATAAATCTAGTATTCTAGAAAACTTCTTCGTTGATCTTTCAAACATTTATTCCCAAATTTTATTGCGGACTTTTGCCCGGCAGTAAATCCCGAACGTTATATCTATGACGTTGCGATCATTTGCTTTGGGAGCTTGCTGGCGATGTTTTCGTCACAGGGTGAAACGGCGCGGAAACTCGAACTGTTCGGGTTGCCAATCTACGACACAACAATTAATGCCGCGGCGGCGGCCATAATCGAGTCGGCCAAGCTCCACAAGCCGACGCGAATCGGCTTCATCAACGCTCATTGCGTAAATGAAATCCATAAGAACGCCCAGTACCGGAGTTCATTGTCTCACTTTGACATGCTTTTTGCTGACGGCATGGGGATGAAGATCGCTGCCCGAGCGGGCGGTTTTGATCTTGCTGAAAACGTCAACGGCACAGATCTATTTCCAGTGCTGTGCGAACAGGCTGCCGCCAACCGCACGCCAATTTTCCTTCTTGGCGGCAAGCCCGGCGTTTCTGGTGATGTCTACAAGCGAATGTCCATGAACTATCCAGGCCTTAACATCGCCGGGACTTATCATGGATATTTCTCCGGCCCCGCTGAAGAAGAAGCTGTTATTGAGATGATCAATCGCAGCGGGGCGGAAATTGTCCTGGTTGCATTCGGTGTGCCGCTGCAGGAAGTCTGGATAGAAGCCAATAGGCATCGTCTGAAACCTGCTGTCCTGGTGGGTGTTGGAGGGCTTTTCGACTACTATTCGGGACAGGTTCCTCGCGCACCGCTAGCATTGCGCAGGGTTGGATTCGAATGGGCCTGGCGTCTTGCACTGGAACCGCGCCGTCTTTGGCGCAGGTATGTTCTGGGAAATGTTGAGTTCCTGGCGCGCGTCGCGAAGAGACAACCTTCGCAGCCGGCCCTTGAGAAATCGGAATTGCAACTGCGCCACAGTGACGGGACTGGAACGCCAACGCCTGTCCGGCGGGAAGCGCGAATTTCAAAGCTGGTCTTCAGGGATGCCGCGTTTGTTGCGGAGTTGGTCGCATCTACCGCAACAACCTTTGCAACACTGACGATGGCCGATGTCCTCCAGAATGACGTGATGTCGCTGCTTCCTGCCTATGTTCTATTTCTTGGCTATTTCCTGCGCACATCGAGCAGCACCCCCCTTTCCATGGTTCGCGTCCGAAACGTGGAAATGCGTGTGATGGCGCACATCGCAGCTGTCCTAGGCGCCATTGGCTTGCACACTGTGTTGGGAAATCACATTTGGGTTGCGCCGGGAACAATCATGATCTGGGCCGCAGGGAGCGCCGTCGCAGGGACCCTCACCTTCTTGATGGCGCGTGGATTGGCCAAGAGCAATTGGTTTGGCCGGCGCATACGCCGCCGGTTGGCCGTGATGGGCGCGGGGCCAATGGCCGCGAAAGTTTACCAG
The DNA here is from genome assembly GCA_047972825.1 of Hyphomicrobiaceae bacterium. Lineage (GTDB taxonomy): Bacteria > Pseudomonadota > Alphaproteobacteria > Rhizobiales > Hyphomicrobiaceae > JAEUMD01. The sequence continues at coordinate 14,575 of JBKEAX010000332.1, forward strand.
GAGGTTGCTTCAGGCGGCACCACTTATGAATTCGTGGGCTTGTTTGAGGACCGTGTAAATGCAGATCGTGCTGTCGATTGCGGCATTGAGGTCTCGGGTTCTGTCAACGACCTTAAAACCAAGGCCGGTGATGGCTTGATTGATGAAATTCTCATTGCGCTGCCCAGAACAGCAACACGCCGCACGCGAGAGGTCGCTCGCAAGTTCGAGCAGTTGCCGGTGGACGTTCACATCTGCACCCACATTGCGACCGAATTCCCAAAATCACGGCTCGGCGGACTGCACACCTCCATGATCGGCACGGTTGGATTGCTGCAACTCAGCGAGAAGCCCCTGCAGGACTGGGCTGGCGTCGTCAAGCGCATCGAAGACGTCGTGTTGTCATCAATGATCCTGGCTTTAGCGATACCGATCATGATCGTCGCGGCTCTTGCGATCAAGCTGGACAGTGCCGGGCCTGTGATTTTCCGCCAACGCAGGCAAGGGCTCAATGGCCGGGTCTTCAACATCTATAAATTTCGCACGATGACGGTCATGGAAGATGGCGACGTGGTTCGGCAGGCGACGCGAAATGATTCCCGGGTAACACGGGTGGGCAAGTTCCTGCGCAGGGCCAGCATTGATGAGCTGCCACAACTTTTCAATGTTCTGCGCGGCGACATGTCCCTGGTCGGCCCGCGACCGCACGCTGTTGCCCACGACGACTTCTTTAGCGAGATCATTCTGCGTTACTCAAACCGTTACCAGATGAAGCCGGGACTGACAGGTTTGGCACAGGTTTCATCCTATCGGGGCGAAACGCAGGATGTGCGGCAGATGCAAAAGCGCATACAGCACGACCTCTGGTACATTGAAAACTGGTCGTTGCTTCTCGACCTCAAGATCATCCTAATGACGCCATTTGTCGTAATGTCTTTCAAGAATGCGCATTGAGAGCAATGCCATGATGCTGCAAAACCTGGAACTGACCAAAACAACACTGACGTTTACACATACAGCACTCATAAACGCCTACTCGACCAGGAATCTTGGTGATGCGGCAATCCTTCGTTCAATCATCGGGCTAGTGCCTGGAGGCCGAGCCGACGCCGTGATTGCTGAAGCAGAGCCGCTCCCTATACCAGGTCTGACCCTTGTCCGCTCTCACCGCGCCCCTGGACCGAGGATCAGTGTTGGGGGAGATATTTTCAACAATGCGCGGCCCTGGTTTGTTACACGCAACTTCGCATTGAATATTGCAAAGCTGCGGGAACATCCCAACCGTACCATTTCTTTTGGACAAACCATTCCAGAGTCTTGCAGAGGCATCGCACTGAAATGGCTGGTGCTTGCGTTGAAAGCCCTTCCTGCCGTCATCACGCGCGACTTCGAGAGCTATTCACTCTTAAGGCAACACGGCGTCCAGGCTCAGCTCTCTTGGGACGTTGCATTCGTGACGAAGACAGATACGGCGGCCAATGCAAGGGCCCGAATGTTGTATGAAGAACAAGGATTGGAACCCGAGCGGACTGCTGTGATTTCCGTTCGTCCATTCGATCGCATGTATCCGCATGATCAAATTCGCATGCAAAGCCAGCTTTTGACATTGGCCACAACACTCCTGAATCGAGGCCACCAAGTTGCGCTATTGTTGCAAAGCGACGTCTCAACTGCTGACAGCGACCGGCTTGTACTTGAAGAAATTCGCAGAGTTGCCCCGCGGCTTGCCGTATTGGACTTCATGGCGAAACGCGAAGATACAGATCCGGTTGCGACGTTCACCAGCGCACTGGGAATGGCACACATTGCAGTGGCGGTGCGTTATCACACAAGCATCCTGCGTCTGGCTTCGGGCCGCCAACCCTACAATCTGTATTATTCCCGTAAGGGTGTGGACCTACAAAACCGGCTTAATCTAAGCGGAACCTCGTTGTCGCATTTTGATGCGGAGACCGCCATAAAGGCAATAGAAGCCACGGCTGAAAAGCCTTTTGATGCTGGCTTCATTCAGCGCGATATTTCGGATCGTTTTGCCTCGGCATTGAGGCTGATCGCATGAGACTTCCCACAGCCCTGGGGACCAGAGCGGCAAGACTTCAAGCCGCCCGTCTCACAATGCTCAAAGGAGCGAGCTTGATGGGGCTCGCCGAGGTGGCCATGCGATTGACAAGGATCGTCACAGCAATTGCGCTGGCACGATCATTATCGGTTGCGGAATTCGGTGTAGCTGCAGCCGTTCTGACTGTCCATGAACTTACTCGCATGTTCATTCAAAACGGCCTGGGCACGCGCGTGGTCACGGCACCTTTCGGCCAGCTTGAATCTATTGCCAGCTCCGTCTGGATGTTGAACTGGATCCTAGGTATCACATTGTTCGTGCTGCAGTTGGCTGTTGCAATTCCCGCGGCACACTACTTCAATGCAAGCACCATTGCGCCCGCACTTTGCGTGCTGGCATTCGTGCACGTTATCTATCCGTTTTCCATGGTTCAGGTCTATTTGGCCCAGCGACAAAACCGTTGGCGTCTTGTTTCTGGAACCACCGCCATGCAAGCGGCTATTGATAACATCTTGATGGCAATTCTTGCCCTAATGGGATTTGGCGTTTGGTCGGTTGTCATTCCCAAGCTCGCAGCCGCAATCAGTTGGACGGCTTGGCATCGATTTGCAACACGTTGGACAGCAAGCGCCCCGGTACAAGGCAAAGTGGTAGGTGAACTTCTCGCCTACGCGCTCCGCGTTTTGGGTGTTGAGATGCTGGCAACCTTGAGACAACAGGGAGACAAGCTGGCGATTGGCGCCATGGCGGGGCCCGTTGTGCTTGGCATGTATGCCTTTGCCGCCAACATCGGCAGCGGCATTACAACGTCTTTGTCACAGACACTTGGTTCTGTCGTTCTGCCATTTCTAACGCGCGGCCATGAATATGGCCAACTGCGAAACTATTATCTCAGTACTCTTTGGCTGCTTCTGGGCATGACGGTTCCTTTCGTCTTGCTTCAGGCTGCGTTCGCAGAATTCTATGTGCCGATCGTATTCGGTGAGCGTTGGGTTCCTGCAATCCCTTTGCTGGTCATACTCTCCATTGCGTCCCTGGCACGGCCGTTCCTTGTCGCCACGTCGCAGATGCTGCGCGCTCATTGCTCAACAACCGCAGACCTTCGCATCGGCATTGCGACGACCTTTCTGTATTTCGGAGGGCTGTTTGCTGGATGGTGGGCATCGGGCATCGAGGGAGCAGCCATTGGTGCAAGTGCAGGTTTGTTTGCTGGCAGCATGATCGCATTGGTGACGGGTCTGTTGTATACGCGCGATAGCAGCGCTTTTGCCGAAGAGATGACAGCTACAACAGTGATGCAAACAGCAACGGCTGCACCCAGCGCACCCCGAGTCAGCATTATTATACCTTGCTACAACTGTGCTGAGACAATCTCTCAAACGATCGAAAGTGTGCAGGCGCAGACTGTGACCGAGTGGGAGTTGATTGTCGTGGATGATGGGTCCACAGACGCTACGTGCACCATCGTTGAACAACTGTGCACGCTTGATAGCCGTATCAAATTTGTTGCGCAGGCAAATGCTGGCCCCTCAATTGCTCGCAACAATGGGGTGGCGTTTTCCAGCGCTCCGATTGTTGCATTTCTCGATGCCGATGACTTGTGGGTTCCTGAGCACTTGGAAGCAAACCTTGCTGCGCTTCGCGCTGACAGCAAGCTTGGCATTTCATTCGGTGGCGCAATGATTATCGCGGCTGACGGCTCACCCACTGGCGGCCGGACGCGGACATGGGAGCGTGGCGTTGAATCCCACGACCTTCTCGCGAGCAACCCTACAGCGACATGTTCCAGTCTCGTTTTCCGTCGCGAGGTCTACAATGATGCTGGCGGACTCCGCAGCGACATGAAGTTCGCCGAAGATCAAGAATGGTTGTTCCGCGTCAGTCAATCTGGCTGGCTAATTCGCGGCCTCCCTCTGCACACAATTTTCTACCGCACAAACGATGGCAGCCTTTCTTCCCAGCTGGAATGCATGCGCGAAGGCTGGGAGCGATTTATTGACCTGGCTCGTGAGGTCAATGCAGAACTCGTTGCGAAAAACCTTCCATGGGCGAAGTCACATATGCATTTGTACTGGGCGCAGCGCGCGGTACGTAGCCAAGGCGCTGCTGGTACTGCGAGGGCTCATGTCTTTAATGCTGTACGTTCATGGCCGCTGATTATCCTGGAATCTCCGCGCCGCTTTTTTCTGACAATGTCGGCCTCTTTCCTGCCCAGGCTTGCCAGCCGTGTTGCGCCAGCCATTGCGAGTATGCGCCATGCCTGAAAAAGATCCATGTGTGTCCGTCGTTGTCCCCCTTTACAATACGGCTCGCTATATCGACAGCACCCTGCAATCGATTTTGGCTCAGACATTTCGCGACTTCGAGGTGGTCGTGGTCAACGATGCCTCTAGCGACGAGGGCCCGCAGATTGTAGCTGCTGTGATGGAGCGCGACCAACGCGTTCGCATGGTGACACAGGACAATCGTGGCCTGGCGGGCGCCCGCAACAGCGGCATCCGTGCCGCCCGAGGGCGCTACATAGCATTATTGGATGCCGATGATCTCTGGCATCCTGAAAAGCTACAGAGACACGTTGCCCACCTTGAGGCCAACCAGGACGTCGGTGTCAGCTACTCACCTTCGAAATTTATCGACGACGAGGGACATGAGCTTGGATTGCAACAGAGCCCGAAACTTGACGGCGTTGATGCTGCACATGTCTTTTGCAGGAACCCCGTTGGCAATGGTTCAGCTCCGGTCATCCGGCGTGCGGCACTGGATGAAGTTGCTTTCTTTATTACAGCACTGGAAGGTGCGCGGGAATGCTGGTTTGACGAGAGCTTCCGGCAATCGGAGGACATCGAAATGTGGACGCGCATGGCTGCGTTGACGCACTGGCGGTTCGCGGGCATCCCCGAAGCGCTTACGTACTATCGGGTCAACACGGGCGGCCTGTCTGCGGATGTTGAAAAGCAATTTGAGTCATGGTCTCGGATGCGAGACAAGATCGCAACGATTGCGCCTCGCCTCGTCGCCGCACACGGCCAACGTGCTGAGGCGTATCAGCGCCGCTACCTTGCGCGGCGCCTGGTGATGAACGGAGAAGGCCGGAAAGCACTCCGCTATGTCTGGCAGGGGCTATGTCTTCACCCTTCCCAACTGATTGAAGAACCGGCACGCACATTGGCGACGATGGCAACTGTTCTGGTTTTGGCCATCTTGCCGTCGAAATGGGGCCGCTCGCTACCGGCTACTCTGGGAAAACTCAAGGGTATTCCGCACCAGACGGCATCGTGACGAAATCAATTGGGGGCACGATAGGGGATCGTGGATCCTAGGATCTGGACTCAATAACAATAGGTCCAAGACAGCCCGGGTTTGCCCGAAGGGGTGCCAGCCGAGACGAAATATGCTGCGCGTTCTTCGCTTGAATATGCCCGGCATGTCCTGCGCTCCGCCCACTTGCCTCTTTCGCCTCGGCTGGCGATCTTGGCCACTCATTGCTATTGGGTCCGGACCCTAAGGTGTTCATACCGTGAGGCCAGCATTGTGCGGCACTGGCATACCCCGTGATCCCGTGAATTGATCAGGGCCGTATTTGGCACTGCATGCCCCTAGATCGCGTTCATTTTTCACGGAATCACGAACGCGCTCTATTTTCTATTGTTTTGAGCATGTTCTTCACGCCGAACCGCGTACGCTTCGGCTGAACATGCTCTAAAATGGCTGCGAATACCCTTTCGATTCCGCTTGCAAGGACAGACCGACTTCGCATAAAGGAATCTTAATCAGGATGACGATGCCAAGAACGGCGGCTAGTCGCACGACGGTCCATCCTGACGGTGGGACGGTTGAACGGGTTTTCCGCAAAGCGTGCCCCACCACCCAACCGGAGCCACAGTCCTAGA
>JBKEAX010000354.1:0-7903 GCA_047972825.1 Hyphomicrobiaceae bacterium
AGTCGATTCCATACCCCGGCAACGTCGAAAACGGGTTCAGGCGCGTGCCAAGGGCAAGCACGACATCGGCCTTGGAGATAAGCTCCATCGCCGCTTTCGAGCCGTTATAGCCAAGCGGGCCAACCGACAAAGGATGCGATCCAGGAAAGGCGTCATTGTGCTGGTAGTTGCAGCACACCGGGGCCGCCAACTTTTCCGCCAATGCCGCCGACGCACCAATAGCACCAGACAACACAACGCCTGCGCCATTGAGGATGACTGGGAATGATGCCCCTGCCAGCAGGCGTGCTGCTTCCTCAATCGCCTGTTGTCCACCCGGAGAACGCTCAAGCCGAACGATCTGCGGTAGTTCGACGTCTATCACCTGTGTCCAGAAATCACGAGGCACGTTGATTTGAGCCGGCGCAGATCCACGCCAAGCTTTCTCGATGACGCGGTTCAGCACTTCCGCAATGCGAGATGCGTCGCGCACCTCTTCCTGGTAGCAAACCATGTCGGCAAACAGGCGCATCTGTTCGATTTCCTGGAAGCCACCCTGGCCGATTGTCTTGTTGGCAGCTTGCGGTGTCACCAGCAACAGAGGTGTATGGTTCCAGTAGGCGGTCTTGACTGGTGTGACGAAGTTGGTGATGCCCGGACCATTTTGCGCGATCATCATGGACATCTTGCCAGTCGAACGGGTGTAACCATCCGCCATCATGCCAGCATTGGTTTCATGAGCGCAGTCCCAGAATGTAATGCCGGCCTTCGGGAACAGGTCAGATATGGGCATCATGGCAGAGCCGATGATGCCGAATGCGTGCTCTATGCCGTGCATCTGGAGGACCTTTACGAAGGCTTCCTCGGTGGTCATGCGCATTGGTAATTCCTTCTGGGTTAACAAGATACGGTACCCTTCAAGGGCCCGGAGATCACGCCGCAATGGATAGGCGCTTCAGCATTATTGGAACTTGGCTTGGCACGTCCGCAACGCCGACACCGGCAGCCTCCAGCGCCTTGCGCTTGGAGTCATAATCGCCACTACCGCCTGAGACGATGGCGCCCGCGTGTCCCATTTTCTTGCCCGGTGGCGATTGACGCCCGGCAATGAATGCTACGACGGGCTTTTTCATCGTGCGGGCATATTCTGCCGCTTCTTCCTCGGCACTGCCTCCGATCTCGCCGCAAATGACAATTGCCTCGGTTCCTGGATCGGCATCAAGAATGCGCAGCGCGTCGGCTGTTGTCGTGCCGATCATTGGATCACCGCCAATTCCGTAAAAGGCGGACTGGCCAATCCCGGCCTGCGACAGGTTGAGTGAAATAAGTGTGCCCAGGCTTCCAGATCGGGAAATCACGCCGACCTTGCCTTTCTGGAAAACCTTGTCGTTGAAGGCAGGCATGATCCCAACGAAACATTCACCCACGGTGACAAGCCCGGCAGTGTTCGGCCCGACAATTCGTGTGCCGTTCTGGCGTGCAGCCACATGCATTTCCATGACGTCGTGCGATGGGATGTGCTCTGTCAGGCAGACCAGAAGTTTAGCACCGGCTTCGCACGCATCGATGGCTGCATCCTTGGCCATCATCGGCGGGATGAACATGCAGGAGATGTCAAACGGCTGTGTTTTCGCCGCTTCACGCGCGGTTGCAAACACCGGAACGCCGAGATGCTCGGTCCCCGCCTTTTTCGGGTTCACACCGCCAACGACGTTCGAGCCATAGGCAATCATCGCTTCGGTCCAGAATGTGCCCTGCTTACCTGTAATACCCTGGATAAGCAGACGGTCGCTCTTGCGCGGGATCATGCAGCAGCCCTCCCTTGTGCAGCGGCAACTGCCGCCTTCACGGCATCGTCCATCAGATCGAAGGGTTCAATGCCAAGGCGCTCCTTGACAAGCGCCACTGCTTCCTCGGCGCCGGTCCCATGAATCGTGAAAAAGATAGGAATGTCTGGTTTCAAATCCAGCCATGCGTTTACAACGCCTTCTGCCATCACGTCCGTGCGTGCGAAAGCACCACAGAAATTGACCAGCAACGCTTTGATGTTGGGGTTCTCCAGCAGGATCGAAAGCCCCGTTTTTGCCTTGGTGTAGGCCTCGCCGCCGATCTCCAGGAAGTTTGATGCACTGCCGCCGTAGTGGGCAATCACGTCCATCGTCGTCATGGTAAGCCCAGCTCCGTTCGCCAGAACACCAACGGATCCATCAAGCTCGATGTATTTGAGACCGGCTTCAGCAGCCTTGGCCTCAAGCACAGTTTGCTTTTCCGGTGCGGCATTAACGGCAATGTCTTTCTGACGAGAGGCGGAGCTGTCATCGAGCGTGAATTTGCAATCAAGCGCTACGACACGGCCGTCCTTGGTGATGACGAGCGGGTTGATCTCGATGAGTTCAGCATCAAGCTCTCGCCAAGCCCGGTAGAGGTTCATGAATACTTTCACGAGCGCTTCTGAATGTCCTGCAAGGTCGTTGAGCCCCTCCAAGGCGCCGCGCGCAGCGCTTTCGGTCAAGCCCGTTTCGATCGGTATCGCAACATGCCGCATCGCGTTTGGATCGCGTTCCGCTGCTTCTTCCACGTCCATTCCGCCCAGGGCAGAAAAAAGAAGCATAGGTCCCTTGGTGCCACGATCGTCCAGGATTGCGGCGTAAAGTTCGCGTGCAATCGGTGTCTGTGCCTCGACGAGTACCTTGCCAACGGTCCACCCAGAAATATCCATGCCGAGGATTTTCCGGGCATGCTCCTGCGCTTCCTGCGGTGTGGCGGCGAGTTTAATTCCACCAGCCTTGCCGCGCTTGCCAGTCGGCACTTGCGCCTTGACAACGCATGGTCCAATCGCTGCTGCAGCAGCCTCAGCTTCCTCCGGCGTCGATGCCAGACGGCTATCGGGGATCGCAATGCCGTATTTCGCCAACAAGGGTTTGGCGGCGTGTTCCTCAAAGTTCATGGTTCGAAAAATCCTGTGATTATTTGCCGTAGCGTTCCCAGTAAGGGCCGAACAGCGCCTCCTCGGACGGCTTGTCCTCGGGGATGGTGGTAACGAGATGGGTAATGTTGATGAAGCAGTTGTAATTGAGGTTGTCGCTAAGCGTGTTGCCAGCCCAGGTGCCACCTGCCATCGACAAGGTGAACGGCAGGGAATTGTTAAAGCCACCACCGTTGCCGAACGTATGCGCCTGGTTGACGAGAACACGGACGACGTCAGTTGCCTCAGCCAGGTCTTGGGCGTGAGCGTTGTCTTTGGTGTGAATGCCCACGGAGTGACCCTTGCCGGTAATCTCCAGTATGGAGGCAACGATCTTCTTGGCCTCGTCAAAGTTCTTCGCACGGTAGACCGTCAAAACCAGAGATAGCTTTTCGTCAGCCAGGCTATGCTTGCCCCCAACACTATCCTGCTCGACCATGAAGAACTTAGCGCCCTTGGCTCCATCGCGAAGCTTCATCGCCTCTGCCAGGACGTCCGCATCCTTGGCAATAATCGAGCGATTGAGTTTCCCGCCGATCCACAGCGTATTGATGACGTTGTCGCTTTCGGTCCGGTCACAACGCCACCCGCCGGCACGCTCTAGGGCTGCAATTGCATCCTCATAGACATCATCGAGAATGACGAGCGCATTTTCCGAAGAACACGAGGTTGAATTGTCGAAGATCTTCGAAGCACAGATCTTTTCAGCCGCGTCGTCGAGATCGGCAGTGCTGTCGATAATAACAGGCACGTTGCCGGCGCCAACACCAACCGTGACAGTGCCGGATTGCATGGCACGGCGCACGTTATCCTGGGAGCCGGTCACAACAGCCAAATCGACTTGGCGGATCATCTCTTCCGTCATGATTTTCGAAACCGGTGGCGGAAGCAGCTGGACGAGATCCTCTGGGTGTCCGGCTTTTTTCAGTTCCGCCCGCATCAGGTCGACCGTCTTGCGAGTCGTCACGGCCCCGGCGGGGGATGGCGCGATGATAACCGCGTTGCCACCTTTCAGTGCCATCATGGCCTTGTTGACAGGTGTTGCTGCGGGATTTGTCGAAGGACACACCGCGCCGACGATGCCAACCGGCTTGCCATACTTGACGAGCCCGCGTTCCGGATCTTCAGAGATAACCCCGACTGTCTTGGCGCGCAGCAGGTCACGCAGTGTCCCAAAGGTCTTGCGGGTGTTCTTGATGAACTTGGATTCGACAGTACCAAGTCCGGTATCCTCCACCGCAAGCTCGGCAAGCATTTGTGCATGTTCCGGTTTGTAGATTGACCAGGCGAGTGCTCGCACAGCGTCATTGACACGCTCCTGATCATGGTTCTCGTAGGCAGCCATCGCCGCCTTGGCCCGCGCCACCGTTTCAGCCACGAGTGCTTGTGCGTCGCTGACTTGCGACTCTTGGGTATTCCTGTCTGATGTCGTCGTCGTTGTCATATCTACTCATCTCCGCTTCCCGGGCACGTCCTAGTGTGCCCGGGTCAGTTTGGTCTGGTCTTGCTGATCGTGGATCGTGACTCTTGCGGTTCCAACACAGTAGCCGGACTGCAATCGCTCACTTGCCTTCTTCGTTGAGGTCCTTGAGAAGGTCGGTCAGGTATGTTTGCCGCTTCGCCCACATGGCCTGGACTTGCGCGCGGTCCAACACCCTCATGGGCGCACCACCTGCCTTCATCTGTTGGACAACCTTGGGGTCCTTGAACATTTCTGGTACCGCCTTGGCCAACTTGTCGATGACGTCTTGGGGTGTTCCCTTGCGAACCATGAAGCCCCTGAAATTCACCGAGGAGTCATCAACCTCGAACCCGGCTTCCTTGAACGTTGGGACATCAGGCAGGAACTCCTGGTTACGCTCGATGTCGGCAATCCCAAGGATTTTGATCTGATCCTTGCTCCGGAATGCATCTGACAGATTGTTGACCCCGGCCATCACCTGGCCGCCGACCACCGACTTCAGCGCCGGCGCACCGCCTTTATGCGGAACGTAGGAGAGTTTTACGCCAGTTACCTTCTCGATCTGCAGGAACGCAATGTGATGGCCAACGAAAAGACCGGCGCCAGATACCGTGATCTTGCCAGGGTTCTCTTTCGCGAACTTCACGACATCGGCGATGGAATTAAACGGGCTGTCCTTGCCAACAACGAACACGGCGGGGTCGGCACCCCAGTTGGCGATAGGTTCGAGATTGTCGGTGCTGTATTTTGTTTTGAACTTGACCGACTGTGCAATGAAGTGAGGGACGTTGTAGGCTGCTAGGTCATAGCCGTCGGTGCCGGCGCTGGAAGCAAAGCTGTTCCAGCCGACTTTTCCGCCGGCACCTGCCTTGTTCACAACGACAATTGGCTGACCGAGATATTTTTCATCCCCCGCCATCATGCTCACGATCCTGGCCTGGAAGTCCGTCGCGCCGCCTGGGCTATAGGACACCATGAGGCTGATTGGTCGGTCAGGATAATCTGCGGCTATTGCCGGGCCCGCAACGGCGAGTGATGCAAGCGCTGCACCCCAGGCTATCAATCGGTTCATTGTTTCCTCCATTTGTCTGTTGTCGAGGGGCATTGCCCTTTGGTGGGGGATCTTTCGTCCCGTTCAGATGAAAAGTGCTCGCGGCGCTTGGACTTTCAGTCCGAGGGTGAAAACGACGTAGATAACGGCAATGAACCCTGCGGTAATTGCCAGACGTTTCACCCACACCATTGCAGACAGATGCGATTCCGGATCGTAGACGGCGTAGACTGTAAAAAACGAAACCGCAGCCGCAGTATAAAATCCCAGCAGTGGAATGAGAACGAAAACATAAAGGAGCATTAAACCCAGCACGGGGACAATCCGTAGGAACTGGCGCCCGCCCATCACGGTGCCGGTGCGGTTTGCCCCTCGCAGCGCACGCACGAATGCAATCGCTGCGAGGATCACCATGACGATGGAAAACATGCGCGGGAATAGGTACGGCTGCGGATCGTCGACGTTGAAGCTAATGAAAACGACCCAGGCGGAAAGAGCCAGAATAATTCCCGCGGCAATGCTTTGCTGTGTTCGCCCAGCCGAGCTGTCGTCAATATTGCTCATGCTGCTTCCTCCACTCCGCCAGCGCTTCGGCGCGTTCGAACCTCGCTTACTAATGAGTAGCCTATCGAAGCAATAACCAGCCCGATCAGTATGAGGTTCATCGTGCCCGTGCAGAAGTAGGCAAACATGCCGTCACCCGCGCTGGCGATGATACGGCCCTGCACATAGTTGGATTCCGCAATTGGCCCAAGGATCACACCAAGCACCAGCGGCGCAGCGCTGAAACCATATTGCTGAAGGAAATACATCCCGATGCCCAGCATCAGCATGACCACCACATCCGACATCGAGTTTTGAACGGAGTAGGCGCCGAACACGGCAAGCACGAGGATGGCGCTTGCAAGTATTGCCGGGGGAACACGAACGACGTGCGCGGCAAGGCTTGCGATGTAAAGTCCGAACAGCATCATCAAAACCTGCCCGATGAGCAGCGAGTTAATGAATGCCCATGCCACGTCAGCATGTTTCACAAAAAGGTTCGGTCCCGGGAATATCCCGTGGATCAAAAGGCCACCAAGCAACACGGCTGCCGTCGGGCTGCCTGGCACAGAAAGCGTCAGCAATGGAACCAGAGACGGCCCGACCATTGCGTTATTGGCAGTCTCGGCCGCGATCACGCCCTCAGGCTCGCCGGTTCCAAACAAATCCCGTTTGGGTGACAGGCGTCTCGACTGGTCATACGCGACGAGCCCTGCAATTTGACCGCCAGCACCTGGAATGAGACCGATCACGATGCCAATGATGGAACCAATGGAGATGGTACGCGGATGCTTGAGTGTTGTGCGTACCGAATCCCAGACGCTGTGTGCCTTCACCTGGATCATGTCGTAAGTACGCCGGTTGCGGCCGCCCTCCAGCATCTCGATGATCTGGGGGATCGCAAAAAGCCCTATCAGGGCTGCAATGATATGCACGCCGCCTTCAAGGTGTTCGGAAAAGATGAACCGCTCCACTCCTTGCACGGAGTCGTAGCCGATCATCGCGATCCATAAACCGATGCAACCCGCCAGCAGTCCCTTGATGACGGACTTTGAATCGAGCGATCCAATGATCGTCACACCGAGAATCGCAACCCAGAACAGGTGCGAGGGACCAAAGCTCAGCGCCCATTGGGCAAGCACCGGTGTCAGGAAGATCAGCACAAGGACGCCGAGAACACCACCGATGAAAGAAGAAACAAAGCACAATTGCAGTGCCTTGGCGCCTTCACCTTTGCGCGCCATCGGGTAACCGTCCAACGACGTAGCAATATTGGCCGGTGCACCGGGTATTTTCAGCAGGATGGCACTCACCGCGCCTCCCGCAACAGTTGCTGTATAGGCGGCGCCCAGGAGCATGAGGCCCTGAGCCGGATCCATGTGGAATGTAAAGGGGATAAGCAACGCGACCGCCATGGTCGGTGACAATCCCGGCGTTGCCCCCAGCAGGAGGCCGCCAAATGTTCCCGCACACAAGATCGCCATCGACGACAGTGTGAATACGGGACCGAAATGATATAAAAACTCCATCGCCAGCGTTCGTCCTCGGGCGTTCAGTTTCCTCAATGGCTGGTCTTTATAATTTGGTCTTTGCCACGCCAGCCTGGACAACAGCCCTAACAAATGAAAATGTTTCTGGAAACGTTTTCATAGAGCAGCAGTGCAGATTTTTCTATTGCACTGCAGCGTGGGGCAGTTGCAATGAGCCGTAAACTTCTGCGCAGGTCTATTCCGGGAATTATCGATGTTGCACGGCGCGCCAGCGTATCTCCAGCGACTGTCTCGCGCTTTTTCAATCAGCCCGATATCGTCAGCTATGCAGCCAAAAAACGTATAGATGCCGCTGTCCAGGCTTTGGGTTATGTCCCCAACGCAGCAGCCCGCAGCCTCAACCGCGGTGCCAC
>JBKEAX010000403.1:0-4371 GCA_047972825.1 Hyphomicrobiaceae bacterium
CCGTTGGAGCAGGATTTGATCTCGCCGGGTCCCTACAAAAGTAAGGTGGGCGCCGTGTGTCCGGGACCACGATCCCGGGCAGGGACAGCTCCCTGGCTGATCTTATAGGCCCTGGAGATAATTTGCTCCTGACGCGCCCCGCAGCAGCCCTAATCTAGGGAGTCGCAGCGTCGAAATCCAGCGCCAGATATGCAATCAAGGTTGATGGCACGCTGCCAAGGCCCAACACTGCCTGCGCATCACAGTTTTGATATACTAGATTGTAGATCAAAGATATTTTTTGCGACTCAAGCCGTTTTTGCAGCATTGCTGGTGGTCGATGCTTCGTCATCTTGAGCCGAATCAGGTTCGGTCAACTGACGCAGCATCTCGGTTGCCTCTTCGATCTGGACTTCCAGGGCCTCGCGGGTGTCCCATAGCTCATCGGCAATGAGAAGCGCCGCCATCAACAGCAGTCGCTCGTCGCCAACTTGCCCAAATTCCGTTGTCAGGGCATCGACGCGCTCCTTGACGTGAGTCGCCAGCTCAACGAGGCGTTCTTCTTCCCCATCTTCGCAGGCAAGCCGGTAGGAGCGGCTGTTGAGTGTGACCGAAACCTGGCCCATCAATCGAAAATTCACGACCCAAAACGCCCGAGGGCAGGCCATGCCTTTCACTGCAACGAGGGTTATCCCTCATCCTCCATCAGGTTATGAAGGGAGTCGATCACCCAATCAATTCTGTTAACCACAAGTTCCTGACGCTTTTGCAGTTGAGCAATCTCAGCTTTTGCGGCTGTCAGCTCACGGCGCAGGCTGGCACACTCAGCCTCCAGGTCGCGCGCCTCGCCCCCGGTCGCAGCTGATTTTGTGCGGTTTGCGCGCGATGTCGCCCCGCCGGCGGGCGGCTTGCTTTTCGCTTTCGCAGCAGGGACCGCACTCTTGTCTGTTTTTTTTGCCTTTGCCCGCTGGGCCATAACAGCGTGTCCAACAATTGCGCACTTCGGCTTTGAGCATTACCCACATAGCCAGTGTGCTGAATCCTGAAAACCATAGGAGGCACGATCATCGATCGTCAATCCGGCGTGATGCTGTATACCCCCACTCAGCGCGTGCGACCTTCCGCCCGTCCGCATAATGCTATGGCGCATTGACATAACCGAGCCCGGCCAACTTAATGACGCCGCCACAAAAAAGAAGGCCCGAGGGTGCGCGCGCGATAATTACTACCACAGACGCGGCGCCTGATGGCCACAATAATATTCCGCCGAGCGCCGCTCCACCCCATAACGCCCATGTGCAAAGGAATAAAACATCATGGCAGTGAAGGTCGCAATCAATGGTTTTGGACGCATCGGCCGCAACATCTTGCGCGCCATCGCAGAAAGTGGCCGCAACGACGTCCAGGTTGTCGCCATCAACGACCTGGGTCCGGTTGAAACGAATGCCCATCTGCTGCGTTACGACTCGGTTCATGGCAAGTTTCCCCGCACGGTCACTGTCTCCGGCGACACCATCGACATTGGCACCGGGCCGATCAAGGTGACGGCCATCCGCAATCCGGCTGAACTGCCTCATGGTGAAATGGGTGTGGATATTGCGATGGAGTGCACCGGCATCTTCACCGCCAGGGAGAAAGCGGCCGCACACCTTGATGCTGGCGCCAAGCGCGTGCTCGTTTCTGCTCCAGCCAGTGGCGCTGACCTCACCGTCGTCTATGGCGTCAACCACGACAAGCTTACCAAAGACCACACAGTCGTTTCGAATGCGTCGTGCACCACCAACTGCCTGTCGCCTGTGGCCAAGGTCCTGCACGACCTCGTCGGCATTGACAAAGGTTTCATGACGACGATCCACTCTTACACCGGAGATCAGCCGACGCTCGACACCATGCATAAGGATTTATACCGTGCGCGGGCCGCGGCGATGAGCATGATCCCCACCTCGACAGGTGCCGCCAAGGCCGTCGGGCTCGTTCTGCCTGAACTCAACGGCAAGCTCGATGGCACCGCCATCCGCGTTCCCACGCCCAATGTCTCGGTGGTAGACTTCAAATTCATCGCCAAGCGCGAAACTACAGCCGATGAGATCAATGCCGCGATCAAGGCCGCCGCAAATGGTCCGCTGAAGGGCGTCCTGGGATACACCGAAGAACCCAACGTCTCGGTGGACTTCAATCATGACGCACATTCATCGATCTTCCATATCGACCAGACAAAGGTTATTGGCGGCAACATGGTTCGCGTGCTGACCTGGTACGATAATGAATGGGGCTTTTCGAACCGTATGTCAGATACGGCAGTGGTGATGGCCAAGTTGATCTAGCGATTTGTTTCTCGCTGTGTTTTTCACGGCTCTACCGCTCCACACACATCGAGATTTAAAATATGGAAAGGCCGCGCAGGAATCACCGCGCGGCCTTTTGCATTGTCGAGGAAAGCAACGACGAGTTGGTTCCATCGGATCGTGAACTGCCGTACTATCGTTGGATTATCAGGAGGAACCGTATGCCCAGCACCGAGCACCACGCGGAGGTTGCCAGAAAGACGGTGCATCGATTTGCCCAGCCAATCGGCCAATTCCTCACAGAAACGTTTCACTACATCGGCCTATTTGCCATCGGCGCGGCAACCGTGTGGGCAGGCACCGTTTTCTTCATTGAGCTTATGAGCAAGTCGCACGCCTCAATCGAGGATCTGCTGCTGTTATTTATCTATCTGGAAATCGGTTCGATGGTTGGCATCTACTTCAAGACCAACCATATGCCGTTGCGCTTTCTGATCTACATCGGCATCACTGCGCTCACCCGGCACCTTATCGGCTGGGTCAATCACGAGCCCAAACCCGACATGGGCGTCATTATACTGTCCGGAGGGATCTTGATATTGGCGGTATCGGTTCTGGTTATCCGTTATTCGTCTTACAAATACCCATCCGGACCGGCAACGCCCGACCGCGGTGACCTGACCGACACCGATCCGGGCGTCAAAAATTGACATCACCTACCACAGCATAATTCCTGTCTGAACCTGACAACGTATTCGCTTGCGCTCCCCTGGGCACCTTGCGCACCACATGCGGGTGCTGGCGTTGGTTATTTTGGTGTCAGATACACCCTACATATTGCATTATGCTGTTCGGGTTGGTGGAGGTTTACTCACTTTGCCTGCAAATTGACCTAAAGCGGGCCGCAAATCATGAGATTAGCTTCCCACGCTTCAAGTCTTTGATGCTATGCATGTCGTTATAGCAAAACAGCCGCATATTTTTGCGCGACATGCATTAACGATAGCGCTCCACAATACAAAAAGAGCGGCTATAAGTTATTGCTACATCCACAAACGCTCACATTTGACAGACGCCTTGCTTATCTTTTCTCCCTGCCCGCATAGTTTGCTGCCACTCCGGCGTTTACCCTCGGGGAAAGTGGCAAGCGTGCCAAAGAACGGAAGCATGGCCTTTGCCATGTATCGCCGAAAGTGGAATGAGCATCCCTGAGCGAATAGCTTAGGGTTCCCACCCAAAGCACATCACTGTAGCGCGGATTTAAACGGAGCCAACGCATGAATATCGAACAGCACAATCGCATGTGCAGCGCAAACGGCTTTATCGCAGCCCTCGACCAGAGCGGCGGCAGCACGCCCAAAGCCCTCAGGCTCTATGGCATCGAGGAGAGCGAATATTCAGGCGAAGACCAGATGTTCGACATGATCCACAAAATGCGCTCCAGGATCATAACCAGCCCGTCGTTCACAAATGACCGCATCCTTGCTGCGATCCTTTTTGAACAGACCATGGACCGCGAGATCGAAGGCAAGCCCACCGCGACCTATCTGTGGGAGAAGAAAGGCATCGTGCCGATCCTCAAGATCGACAAGGGCCTCAGCCCAGAGGCGGACGGTGTGCAACTCATGAAGCCGTTTCCAGAACTTGATAAGCTGCTGGAGCGCGCCGTTGCAAAAGGCATCTACGGCACCAAGGAACGCTCCGTCATCAAGGCCGCCAACCCTGCTGGCATCAAGTCAATCGCAGACCAGCAGTTCGCTTGGGGCAGTCAGGTTCTAGGCCACGGCCTCGTGCCGATCCTTGAGCCTGAAGTTGACATCAATGCCGCCGACAAAGCCAAATGTGAAGACCTGCTGAAGGCAGAGCTACTCGCCGGGCTAGATCGCATCACCGACGGCCAACAGGTTATTTTCAAGTTGACCATTCCGAGCCAGGAAGGTTTTTATTCGGACCTCATCGCCCACCCCAAGACGGCCCGGGTTGTCGCCCTATCGGGCGGCTATAGCCGCGATGACGCCTGCGCGAAGCTGGCGAAAAACAAAGGCATGATTGCCTCGTTCAGTCGTGCGCTCAGCGAAGGTCTGTCGGCACAGCAAAGCGATGAAGA
>JBKEAX010000465.1:0-1701 GCA_047972825.1 Hyphomicrobiaceae bacterium
ACCGCCGAATTGCGCACCTTGATTGTCGCCGATCTGGAGGCTTCTGGTTGATGCTTGTAATCGGCCTGACAGGCTCCATAGGCATGGGAAAATCAACAGCCGCTGCGCGCTTCCGTCATAATGGGGTGGCAGTATTCGACGCCGACGCCGCTGTCCATGACCTCTACGCTGGCGAGGCCGTGTCGCTCATCGAAAAGGCATTCCCTGGCACAACCGTCGATGGTTCTGTTGATCGCCAACGCCTCATGGCGGCGCTCATCGATGATGCCGAAGCGATCAAACGCCTTGAGGGCATTATTCATCCAATGGTTCGTGAAATGGAGCGCCAATTTCTTGCTGCTGAATTCTCCAAAGGCGCGTCTATGGCAGTGCTTGAAATTCCGTTGCTGTTCGAGACAGGAGCCCACGAGACGGTCGATGTTACAGTTGTTGTCAGCACCGATGCGCAAACGCAAAGAGAGCGTGTGATGAAACGCCCAGGCATGACGGACGAAAAATTTGCCGCCATTCTTGCCCGCCAGTTGCCCGATGACGAAAAGCGAAGGCGTGCTGACGAGATTGTGGATACCAGTCGCACAATTCCTGAATCTGAAGCGCAAATCGATAAACTTGTGAGGCAATTCGAATCACACCGTGGCACCGCCTATCATCGCTATTGGAAAGACGCGTAAAATACACTTTCCCGCGATTCTGGCGGCGCTTCACTGAAGTCCGGGATATCTTGCAGACAACCTCAAGGGTCATAGCCGATGCAACGCGAAATCGTGCTCGACACCGAAACCACTGGCCTGAATGCCAAAAACGGTGATCGCTTGATTGAGATCGGTTGCGTCGAACTCATCAACCGCATACCCACCGGCCGCGAGTACCACGTCTACATCAATCCTGAGCGTGACGTTCCCGCTGAAGCCGAAGCGATACATGGCCTGTCGACACAATTCCTATTGGACAAACCGTTGTTCAAGGACGTGGCGCAGAGTTTCATGGAGTTCATTGCTGAAGACGATCTGGTCATTCACAACGCCGCTTTCGACGTTGGCTTCCTGAATGCGGAGCTGGAGCGGATAAACCTTGGCAAGATCGTCATGGATCGCGTCGTTGACACGCTGCAACTCGCCAAACGTAAGCACCCTGCGGGGCCAAACAACCTTGATGCACTGTGCAAGCGCTATGGCATAGACAACTCCCAGCGCATCAAGCATGGCGCCTTGATGGACTCGCTGCTGCTGGCCGACGTCTATATCGAGCTGTTGGGAGAACGGCAGGCAACACTCGTTCTTGCAGAAAGTGCAAGCCACCAAGCCAACGAAAATCGCAAGAGCGGTGGTGCTCGCAACGCTGCAGTGCGTCCCGCACCTTTGCCCGCGCGCATCACACCCGAGCAAAAGGCCGCTCACCAAACATTCATCGAAACGCTGGGGGATAAAGCAATTTGGCTTAAATACCCCGGGAGAGGTTGAGAGAAGCCTTACCTTGCGCAGTGTCAGGACTTGGCAGCCTGTTGCATTTCATTCTTGCGCTGCATGTAAAGCGTGCCGAAGTCAATCGGATCCAAAAGCAACGGCGGGAAACCGCCTTCACGCGTGATGTCGGCAAGTAGTCGCCGCAGGAACGGAAACAGCACCGAAGGGCAGTTCACCAGGAGAAACGGCTGCAACGCCTCGGGGGGAATATTCTGAATTCGAAACAACCCGGCATAAA
>JBKEAX010000469.1:0-1769 GCA_047972825.1 Hyphomicrobiaceae bacterium
GATGAAGGTGGCCATGAGTAAGGGTCTGGAAAACCAGCCTGCGTATGAGCCGGGCCGTGCTCTCAAGATCTATGTGGTGGCGGGGGAGCATTCAGGCGATGCGCTTGGCGGGAAACTGATGGCCGCGCTCAATGCGCGATCAGGCGGCCGCATCAGCTATGCAGGCGTTGGCGGAGAGCTTATGGGGGCTGCCGGGCTTTCATCACTGTTCCCGCTGGAAGAGGTCGCGGTGATGGGGCCAATGTCGATCCTGCCGCGGCTACCGCGGATTATTCGCAGAGTTTATGACACAGTTGATGCAGCAGTGGCCGCCAAGCCCGATTGTGTCGTTATCATCGACAGCCCTGAGTTTACGCATCCAATTGCCAAGCGTATTCGCAAACGGTGTCCGGAAATACCAATTATTGATTATGTAAGCCCAAGCGTGTGGGCGTGGCGGCCGGGCCGGGCAAAGCGCATGCGTCCGTATGTCGATCATCTGATGGCGCTGCTGCCGTTTGAGCCTGAGGCGCATGAACGGCTGGGAGGACCACCGTGCTCCTACGTTGGCCATCCCATGATCGAACGTTATGATTGGATCAAGTCGCGTGATGGGGCCGCGCTTGCGCAACGTCTCGGCTTAATCCCAGATCGTCCCGTGGTTGTTGTGCTGCCTGGCAGCCGGGGTTCTGAAGTGGCGCGCCTGATGCAGCCGTTTGGCGAAACTTTTGGGTTATTGAAGGCGCGCGGTATCGATGTGCAGGTGGTTCTGCCGGTTGTTGATAGCGTGCGGCCACTTGTCGAAAACGCGCTGGATCAATGGCCGGTAAAACCCAGGCTCGTTGCAGGTGAAGACGAAAAATTTTCCGCCTTCCAACTCGCTGATGCGGCACTGGCGGCTTCGGGCACCGTGACGTTGGAGCTGGCGCTGGCTGGTACACCGATGGTGGTGGCCTATAAGGTTGACGCGGTGGCGGCGCAACTTCGGTTCTTGTTGAAAGTGCACTCTGTTGTTCTGGCTAATCTTGTACTGGGAGAAAATGCTTTTCCTGAATATCTGCAGGAAGATTGCACACCCGATCATCTGGCTGGTGCGCTCACCAGCCTGCTAGGGCAAACGCCTGAGCGCGCCGCGCAGCTTTCAGCATTGCAGCGCATTCCAGACCGTCTGCTTCTTGAAGAAGGAACGCCAAGCGATGCGGCTGCCCAGATCGTGCTGCAGTATGCAAATCGTGAGCGCGTTGCGGGCGGCCGCATGACGTGATCTGCGGGTGGTTCCGGCACAAAACGTAATAGGTTGGGTTGTCATGTAAAACGGCCGGACACATTTGTGCCCGGCCATGATTACGGATCTGGTGTTCCTGGTGCTTTAGCTCGCGTTCACTTTTCACGGAACCGCGAACGCGCTCTATTTTCTTTTATTTCTCGCCGTGTTCTTCACGCCGAACCGCGTACACTTCGACTGAACATGCTCTAGAGCATGTACATCTTTGGCTGACTCGGTTTGGGGTTCCCATTTTCTGCGAACAGTGATTCAAGATGGATGCTGTGTCAGGGGGCCAGCATTCTTGACCTAGCCACTCGGACACGATCTTCGCAACAGCATCGTAACAGCAATTGAGGCGGGCTCATCCTGCCGTGCTGCTGCCAAACACTTCGGCGTCAGTGTATCCTCAGCGATCAAGTTGATGCGTCGTTATCGGGCGACGGGAAGCCTTTCACCCGGCAAGATCGGCGGTCATCGTCGTCCAATTCTCGAGGCTGAACGCGACTGGCTGATGAACCGGATT
>JBKEAX010000478.1:0-2265 GCA_047972825.1 Hyphomicrobiaceae bacterium
GATAAATCAAAGCATTATGAGCCGCCACGGCATGCCCCGCCGGGCGGCTCAGTGCGCGGGTTATACGGGGGAAAGGCGGGGCGCGCAAGTGTAGCTTGGAAAGTGGGGCAAAGAGGCTCAACGGCAAAGATCCGCACCGAGCATCGCAGGTCAAATTGTCTTGCTCGTGCGTATCGGCCTTTATTGCCGTGCAGGTGACAGTGGCATGGTGGCTGAAAACATGAAGGCGTCACCACTCAAACGATTTCGGACATCGAATTCACGAAAGTATCTCAGGCTTGTGCTGATCGGGGTGTTTCGCAGGGTGAATGAATAATTGACAACTGGCCCAAGTCCCGTCGCGCGCCCCTTGAATGCGCCAAGAGAGGCACCGCTGCCTGTATCCTCGGTTATCTGACGGTAGTGGTATCCCGAAATGCCGATGCTCAAGGCTTTGGAGAGGTTCTGGACCATGGCCCATTCGACATGGAACTCGCGGCCGCTTTTGTAATCAATATCGGAATTGCGGTCGTTGAAAGTGATACCGGTGGCGGCTGAAAACTCCAACCCGCGCTGCGGATCGAACCAGGTAATAGCAGCGTTGGTATCTACAGCCCAGCGATTGAAGCCGATGTTTGAAAGGTTCTTCTTCTGCCAGAATCCCAGTGGCACATTTAACAGCGCGCCGATGTTCCAGTGCCAGTTTCCTGAATGCCAGCCCAGTGATGCGCCGATGACGGGGTCACCAAAGTCGGTATCATTACTGCGGCGGGTGGCTGCTCGTCCCGTAGTTGCAGCGTTTGCTTGAACCTTGGTGTAGCCTATTGGGGTTGTCAGATTGAGCGCCAGGCTGCCCCCGAAAAGTTGCCCGGGCGCAACCCATATGGCGCTTGGCAAATCAAAAAATACTTTTGCTTTGACACCCCCCAAAATCGTCAGCCCGGCGATGTCGACGGCCGCCTTTGTGTCCCCGGAATAGCTATATTTTACATTCTGTACGTACGTACCCGGTGGCGGGATGAGACCACTCATCGAGGTCTTGGATCCCAGCAGGTAGAACCCTTTTGCACCTTCAACCGCCATAGCAGAACCGCAGGCCATCATGACTAGTGGCCCAATGATACTGAATGCGGTTCCCCGAATAGTGTTTGTTCGAAGCGGTGTAAATTTGAGCATATTCCCCACAACCAAAGGTGTTTTCCGCAACCCAAGATAGAAATTCGAGGTAAAAATACGCGGAGTCGCGGGTCTGATGAATATTCAGGATACGAGGTTTTGTAATTGCGTGGGGGCTGATGCAGAATAGCTACGCAGTGACAACGAGCGCGGTTACTATGCAGCCGTCGGCGTATTGGGGTCCATTGGGTCCGGACCCTAGGCGCTAAATCGGCATTCTTTGTCTGGCCCTGAAACAGTCCAAAGTGGTAGGCGCCTTGGCGTATTTGGCATTCTTGTAAATGCTGCGCCGCAACACAAAATATATTGCACCGCAATACGATATCGTGTATAAAATTGATAAGACTTAATTATTAAGAGGCGCTCGCGTCCTCTGGATCGGGTTCATGTCTTCGCAGAACCAATGAATACGATCTAGGTCCTTGTTTGGAGCATGTTTTTCCCGCTGAACCACTGTGCACTTCAGCTCAACATGCTCTCGTGAGCGCCATACCACGGGATAATCGCATGTCAGAACGCATCTTGCTGGTAGAAGACGATCCGCTCATCGCTGATACCATTAG
This sequence comes from Hyphomicrobiaceae bacterium, assembly GCA_047972825.1. Taxonomy (GTDB): domain Bacteria; phylum Pseudomonadota; class Alphaproteobacteria; order Rhizobiales; family Hyphomicrobiaceae; genus JAEUMD01. The sequence goes on from JBKEAX010000478.1 coordinate 1,719, forward strand.
GCTCAACATCAGAGGCGAATTGCCTGATGCAGATATCGTTCACGTCAAGACTGTGCAGGAAGCGCGGCAAGCCGTAGAGGAAGAGCGAAAGTTCGACTTCGTCTACCTCGATCTGTGGTCCAACGACGGCAGCGGGTTCAAAGGCCTGCGCGAATTCAAAAAGCTTTTTCCCGGCCAGTCGGTTTTGATTGCCTTCCGGCATCTGACGCTAACGGCCTGAATTTCAACCATAAAGTTTGCGGTGAGGAAACCCTCACCGCGGCGCCAGCACCATAACCATCTGCCGGCCTTCAAGGCGCGGCTCGCTTTCAACCTTTGCGATACCTTCGACTTCGGCTTTGACGCGTTGGAGAACCGCCATGCCAAGGTCTTGGTGCGCCATTTCGCGACCACGGAAGCGCAACGTCACTTTGACCTTGTCGCCGCCGTCAAAAAATCGCTTGATCGCCCGGATTTTTACATCGTAGTCGTGATCGTCGATCGCCGGACGCATCTTGATTTCTTTGATCTCGACAATCTTCTGTTTCTTACGGGCTTCGGCAGCCTT
>JBKEAX010000531.1:0-2542 GCA_047972825.1 Hyphomicrobiaceae bacterium
ACCCGCAACGGTCCTCGTGCCGTGCCATCCCCGGCAAGCTGGCCGATGTCAGGATGGCGCCGAGAAACAGCCAGGAGCCCTCGGTGGTTGACACGAGGTTGGTGTGCTTGCCCTGCCAGCCTAGGCCCGCGGCAGCCGCCAGCGGCTTTTCCATCAGCGGTGCGGTATCGACGAACACCTTGCACGCGCTGCCGGTATCTAATGCCATCTGCCGGGCGAGTTGTTTCAGGCGGCCTTTCAGAATGTCGTGATAGTCTTTGCCGCGGGCGTAAACCGACAGCGCGGCGCGATCTGGTTTGCTGAGAATCTCCAGGGGATCTTCGGCGGGCGCATAGCTTGCACCCAGCATGACAATGCTGCGGACGTCTGGCCAAAGCACTTGCGGATCACGGCGGCGCAATCGGTGTGTTTCCATCCAGCCCATGTCGCCATGCCAGCCAGCAGCAATGAACCTGTCGAGTGCGGCAGCAGGTTCATACGATGTGTTGTGAAAAGCCTCAGGTGTCGTAATGCCCAATGAATTGAAGCCGAGTGTTCTCGCTTCCTCGCGAAGGCATTCGATATAGGTGTGCGGGTCAAAATGCGAGGCGCCGGCTGTCATGGTCAAAAATCAAGGTCGGCGTAATGGACCGGTGCCGATATACCCGATATGCGATCGGCCAACAGCGCCCGGAACGAGGGGCGCGATTTGATGCGCGCAAACCAGTTTCGTGCCGGTTCGTAATCATCCCAGGGTACTTCATCCAGATAATCCAGGCACGACAGATGCGCGGCTGCAGCAAGATCGGCAAAGCTCATGTCATCGCCGGCGAGCCAGCTGCGTTCGTAGGCCAGATACGCAATGTAGCTCATGTGATAACGCAGGTTTGCACGCACCGCGCGCAGGATCGTTGTGTCGGGCACGCCCGGACCGCTGGAGCGATACGCGCGGTACACGCGCTCTTCCAGGATTTCCCGCGTGACCTCCCTGTTGAGTTTGCCGTGAAACCAGTCAACGAGCCGTCGCACTTCGGCACGCTCTGTGCGACTGCCCGGAAACAAAGGGGCAGCGTGAGCGTTGGCCTGTTTGTCTTTCATTTCCTCGGCCACGTATTCTGAAATGGCATAAGAGCCGCACAGCGTCGGCCCGCCTTCCAGCGCTAGCACGGGCATTTCGCCTGCTGGGTTCATGGCCAGCAGTTCGGGGCGATATTCCCAGGGGCGCTCTTCTACCAGCCCAAAACCGATGTCCAGTTCACTCAGCAAAAGCCGGATTGAACGGGAATGCGGGCAGAGCCTGAAATGCGTAAGCGTGTGCATTGCTGGCATGGCTGAGGGTTCCTGAAGTGCTCACTGTTCCTGGTTGAGGTGGTACATGTTGCACCACCCGCGCCGGCGGTCGATAAGGAGGGCGAGAATAACATGGCTTTGAAACTGGGGCGCCTGGGGCAAACTGTTGCTTCAAAGCAGCTTTTCAGGCCTGATTTCAATTTCTGCCAATTGGGGGGAAGTTCATGCCGACCTGGCAAGTGATTTTACTTGGCGTGATCGAAGGATTGACTGAGTTCATCCCGGTATCGTCCACCGGGCATGTGCTTCTGGCAGGCTACTTCCTGGGCTTCGATTCGCCCGGTAAAACTTTCGAGGTGTTGATTCAACTCGGAGCGATACTGGCGATACTGTCGGTTTATGCAGCCCGCCTGATCAACATGGCGCTTGCTTTGCCCTTTGATCGCCGGACCCAAAAGTTCGTGCTGGGGATTTTGATTGCCTTCCTGCCAGCAGCAGTAATCGGAGCGCTGGGTCATTCTTTCATCAAGAGCGTGTTGTTCGAAACGCCAATGTTGATTTGCGTGATGCTTATCATCGGTGGGGTCATTCTTCTTGTGGTCGATCAATTGCCGCTCAAGCCGGTTTATCACGACGTCATGGAGTTTCCGCCAAGCCTTGCGCTCAAGATTGGTTTCTTCCAGTGCCTGGCGATGGTGCCAGGCGTGTCACGTTCAGGATCGACAATCGTCGGCGCGATGCTGCTGGGTGCGGATAAACGCGCATCAGCCGAGTTCTCTTTTTTTCTCGCGATGCCAACCATGGCTGGAGCATTTGCATACGACCTCTATAAAAATTGGGATGTCATACAACCCGACGATGTTGGCAGTATTGCGCTGGGTTTCATAACCGCGTTCGTTTGCGGCGTCGTTGTCGTCAAATATCTTCTGGGGTTCGTTAGCCGGCACGGTTATGCGCTGTTTGGCTGGTGGCGCATTGTCGTCGGTGGGGTTGCACTGGGCGCCTTGCTCATGATGGGGCAAGGCACGGTTCCCGCCGGATAAAGCATGTTTAGCTGAAGTGTGTAGCGGTTCGGCGTGAAGAACATGCTTCAGGCAAAGAGCATTTTTAGCTGAAGTGTTGAGCGGTTCAGCTAAACATGGATACGAATTTGCGCAGACGCATCACGGCTTCTGCAAGCACATTGGTTTTCATCTGCTGTTGTGGTTGTGAGGGTCAAGCCTCAGCAACAGGTTCTCACGCGGCGTGGGATGTGGCAGGGGAAACCAGCACT
>JBKEAX010000534.1:0-2493 GCA_047972825.1 Hyphomicrobiaceae bacterium
TCCCGCAACGCCGTGGCCAGATTCTGGGGTTCGATGGCCGTGAAGGCTGGCCGGGCTGGGACAGCGTGAAAGCGCATATTCCACAGGCCGAAATGGAGGACCTGATTGTCGAGCTACGGTCTGCAACAGCAGGTGTCGGAACCTTCACAGCGGCATTTGATCATCTCGCCGAGTTGACCGGCAAGCTCGCCGATCAGGTGCTGGCCGAACACAAATCCGAAGCCGCTTGAACCGAGCGAGAGGCTGGCAGGCAAACGTTGAATTTCATTGCTGGTATGCAAGGCGCCTAGAGCATGTTCAGCCGAAGTGTACGCGGTTCGGCGTGAAGAACATGCTCCAGAGATAAGAGCATGTTCAGCCGAAGTGTACGCGGTTCGGCGTGAAGAACATGCTTCAGATAAAAGAGCATGTTCAGCCGAAGTGCTCTGGGGGGCGGACCCTGGTCCGATTGTTTCGCGGCCGCTGGAAAGGAGTGCGCAATACCTTGCCATGACCACACGTCACACGGCGGACATCACTGCCGCACCTCTTTCCATGCAGGACAAGTGGCAGTCAGTCGTCGACATTCTCGCATCTTTTTCCGGCTTTGCGGCCGCGCTGATAATGCGTGTCAATCCGCCTGAAATCGAAGTCTTCGCTTCGAGCCGCTCACAGGGTAATCCGTATGTGGCTGGTAAGCGTGCGAACCTCGATGCAGGGCTGTGCTGTGAGACTGTGATGGCGACACGTATGCCGCTGCATGTGCCTGATGCACGCACCGATCCCCATTGGGATCAAAATCCGGATCTAGCATTGGGGATGAACTGCTATTACGGTATGCCGCTCCTATGGCCCGACGGCAAACCATTCGGAACGATCTGCATCTTGAATGACGCTGCGAAAGCGCTGTCCCCCGAGGTGCGTAGCCTTATGGGCTTATTCCGGGAAATCGTGGAGAACGATCTCAAGACGCTGTGCGAGCCCGTAATCGACGCCGAGCAGCAGGACAACGAATGGCACGAGGCGAGGGAGCGTTACGCGGCGATCTTCGAACAAGGTGCAATCGGTATAGCGCGCGTTGGAATCGATGGCACATGGCTTGAGGTCAATGACCAACTGTGCCGGATCCTCGGATACAGCCGTCCAGAAATTTTTCATCTAACGTTTCAGGACATCACGCACGCCGATGACCTTACAGCTGACCTCATTCGTGTTGACCAGTTGTTGAAGGGGGAAATCCAGACAACGTCGTTCGAAAAGCGATACATCCACAAACGCGGCCATGTGGTCTGGGCGCTACTCACCGTCTCGCTGGTCCGCGATCGTGCCGGCAAACCGCTCTACTTCATTGCCTTCATTGAGGACATCACCGACAAGAAGGTTCTGCAGAAAGAAGTTGAGCAGGCGCAAAAGCTTGAGGCGCTTGGCCGTTTGGCTGGAGGTATAGCGCACGAATTCAACAACAAACTCGCCGCGATCACCGGAAATCTATTTATGGCTTCACGGCACAAGGAACGAGCCGATCACTTTGTGCAAGAGGCTGAAGGATTGTGTTTCCAGGCGTCCGAGTTGATCAGGGGACTTTTAACGTATGCGCGCAGTGAACGTTTGGAAAAAAAATCGTTGCGCTTCGATGCATTGATTTCAAAGTTGAGCAGCAACCTGAAGGTCGTCCTGGCCGAAAATGTCCAGTTGCAAATTGAGGTAAGCGATGAGCCGTTTCTGGTTCTGGCAAATCCAACGCAATTGCAGCAGATCGTGCTTAACTTGATTACAAACGCGAAGGATGCAGTCGAGTTCACGGCTGATCCTAAAGTCGTGCTGCGCCTTGATGCATTTGATCCTGGACCCGAGCAGCGCAAGTTGCATCCGTCAATGACAGCCAGACGGTTTGCCAGACTCCAAATCACCGACAATGGTGAGGGAATTGCAGACAACCGCTTGGGGCTGATTTTCGACCCCTTCTACACAACCAAGCCTGTGGGCAAGGGGACAGGGTTGGGCTTGGCACTCGTAACCAGTCTCGTTGAGCAGCATGACGGTATCGTCGATGTGCAATCCGTTATCGGCGCGGGTACAACATTCACAATCTACCTTCCATTGCTTGACGAGCAAGAACGGCCAATGCTCGCGACTGGTGAAAATCCTATTTCTCAGGGAAATGGGCAGGTGATACTTCTGGTTGACGACAATCAAAGCGTGCTTGAGGTTACCTCCGAAGTCCTGCAAACCTTAGGTTACAAAGTCGTAAGCGCCCTTCATGGTGAGGATGCCCTGGCCAAGTACAAGTCCTCCGGCGAAATTGCGTGTGTGTTGACTGATGTTGTGATGCCAAGGATGGGTGGCGTAGAATTGTGGAAGCGCCTCGCCGCCTACGATGAAAAGACGAGGGTCATTTTCATGACCGGCTATGATTCTCACGCCGAGATAGAGGGGCTGAACTGCCCAGTGCTGACCAAGCCGATCGCCGTGTCGGAATTAAGCCGGACTCTGAGTGCCGTGCTGGCCCACTGA
>JBKEAX010000545.1:0-4147 GCA_047972825.1 Hyphomicrobiaceae bacterium
TGGCAACTCGTGCAGAACGATGCTTCCGGCGCGCCCACGCTCACCGATCTCGGGGCGAGTTTCCCGGTCGCGAGCACGACGAACGTCCTGACCCTCACGCTCCTCGCCGCCCCGAACAGCGGTGAGATCGGCGTCCGGGTGGTCGAGGAGGTCAGCGGGGCGGTGGCCGAGGTCATGCTCGACACCGACATCCCGGCCGCCACGCAACTCCTAAGCCCGCGCAACTTCATGAACAACGGTGCGACAGCGGCGGCGGTGGCCTATGATTGCTCGGGCGTGTATGTCGAGACGGATTATTGAACTGCTGATCCAACAGGGTCTCGGCGCGGCCGCTGCGCATGTGGCTCATCCTTGTCGTGGATCATTTGCCACGCCCGGATACCGGACGCTTCGTTGACTTTCAAAGCGTTACGCATCTAGATCGACGGCAAGAGGTAAATCCTCATTCATCTTCCAGGAAGACTTCGGGATGGCGCTTTTCGGCAAGCAATTTTTCAAGAGCTCGGATGCCCGGGCGGAAGACGCCTATAGATCAGGCGTCCTGGCCGTGAGCGCCAAGAAATTCCAAGAAGCTTATGATCACTTTAATCGGGCCGCCGAAGGTGAGCACGGGTCTGCTTATTACAACCTGTTCCTCCTGCACGGAGGCGGCTATCTGCCCACCTTCGATCTCGATGCCGCGGCAGACAATTTCTACAAGGCGGCGGCAATTGGTCATCCCAAGGCAGAGCAGCAGCTTTACATGTTGGAGGGTGCTGATCGCGCCGGTTTCGGAATGGACAACCTTGCCGCGTTGGCCTCAGGCTCAGTCGAAACCGGCTTTCTCCCACCGATCTTAATGGTCTGCGCGTGTCGTTTTGTGAGCGCCGTCAGCATCAGGTATGGTGCTACGATGGACGTCATTGCCTATGAGTTGGACGCCGCGAGCGCCAGCGAAGACGAATATGTGCAAGCCTTCATTCGTCGAACAGGAATAGCCTCAAGTTTCTACAGGGGAGGCCTAAATCGACTTGTCGAAGGATCTGCTGCAGACCAGATCACCGATGGTCTGAACGATTTCAGCTTGGCTCTCAGCCGGTCCGGAATGGGAAGCAAACTCGGAAAGGTGGCCCGTTGCACTGTGGTCGGCCACATGATCAAGAAATCCTATCTGGGAGAGAACGCAGCGCCGCTTCTGGGCGTGAAGCGCTTCTTCGAGGTCTGAATGCAAAACGGACCGCCAACAGTTCGACATCGCGTGCAAGATGAAACGGACAGCCTCCAGAAGACTTTGCTCTGCGGCCGAGCGTTTTCGCTCGCACAAAAGTCACCTCGGACTGCCAATGCACTGTTTCGACTGGTGATGGTGGGCGGCGGTCTAGACAATGATTGAGTGGCTGATCGGTGCGGCCGTTTTCGGATTGGTTGGAGAACTCTTCGGCGCATCGCGTCGGCCGTCATCGGCTCCGTCGTACCAGCCGGTCAGCACCCGCCCAAAGTTTACCCTGACACCGCAGGCTGCCGAGGAGCAGAAGCCGGAGACCGCGTGGGATGTCGAAAAGTTCCACGATTTGTCGGCGGCCTTGGACTGGCTTGAAAGCCCGTCCCGATACCCTGCGGCCTGCGTGACGCCACCGATCCTGTCCGAGGCCGCAAAATATCGCGGCTTTCTGAAGCAGGAACTGGTCCGCGTAGAAGGGACAATTGCCGACAAGGCGGTTTGCGGACGGATCAATGACTTCTTGAAAGATCCCAAACTAGCCAGGGAGAGCGCCATAGCGGCGCACCTCGAACGCGAACTTGCCCGTTGGGCGCGCTTTCTCGATGGAGTCGAGTCTCAGCCACTCACAGCAGAACAGCGGCGCGCCGTGCTCAGCGAAGAAGACGCCACCCTCGTTCTGGCTGGTGCGGGGTCAGGCAAGACAAGCGTCATAACTGCGAAGGCCGCTTACCTGCTGAAGTCGGGGACGCGTGAGTCAGGAGAAATTCTTCCCTTGGCCTTTGGGAAAGAGGCCGCAAATGAGATGGCAACGCGCATAGGCCGGGCGTGTAACGTGCCAGTCAAGGCGTGGACATTCCACGCGTTGGCCTACCACATCATCGGCCACGTAGAGGGCACGAAACCTCCTCTTGCTTCACATGCCGGGGACCAGAAGCGGTATTCCGACCTGATCCGTCGGATTCTTCGGCAGCTGGTCGCGACTGACGAAAAGATTGCGAATGTGGTTGTCGATTGGTTCACTCAGTTCCCTATCGAATGCGGCAGCGAGTGGGACTACGATACGAAGCACGCTTGGTATACCCATGTCGAAAGCCTCAATCTTCGAACGCTTCAAGGCGAAAAGGTTCGCAGCTACGAAGAATTCCTGATCGCTAACTGGCTGTATCGAAACGGTATCGATTATGAGTACGAGCCGCAGTACGAACACCGACTGCCAGATTCGGGGCGGCGAGCCTATACTCCAGATTTTCGCCTGACCGAGAGCGGCATTTACCTCGAACACTTCGGTGTCAGAAAAGCCAAGTCACCAATCGGCTTTAGAGAAATGCTTGTCACTGCGCCGTTTGTCGATCGCAAGGAATACCTGGCGTCGATGGACTGGAAACGAAAAGTCCATGCCAGCTTTGAAACCAAGCTTATCGAAACCTATAGCTACGAACGTCAAGAAGGGCGCCTTCTCGAGGCGCTGGCCGAAAAGCTTGGTCCACATGTAACGCTGAAGCCGCGGCCGATCGAGACCATCTTTGACCGCGTTGTCGAAATGGGGCAGATCGATAGCTTTACGCAATTGCTTGGGACATTCCTGCTTCAGTTCAAGGGCGGCAGCTATACCCTCGGAGCGTGCCAAGCAAAGGCGGACAAGCTCAAAATGGACGAGCGCGGCAGAGCGTTTCTAGCGGTTTTTGATCCAGTGTTCCGCCAGTATCAGCATGAATTGGGCGAGAGGATCGACTTCGAGGACATGGTTCTTCGGGCCGCCGGATACGTCGAGAGCGGGGCCTATCAAAGCCCGTTCCGGCATATTCTCGTCGACGAGTTCCAAGACATTTCGCAAGATCGGGCGCGCCTTGTTGGTGCCTTGAAGGCCCAGCATGGAGACGCCCGGATTTTCGCTGTAGGGGATGACTGGCAGTCGATCTACCGCTTCGCTGGTGCGGATATCCATATCATGCGCAGCTTCGGCCCCAAGTTCGGCGGCGAGTTCGGCACCCAGAAGGATGTCCACCAAGTCGTAGACCTTGGCCGCACCTTCCGCTCTGTGGATAAGATCGCTCTCGCAGCGCGACGGTTCATTCTTCAAAACCCTGCACAGATCGAGAAGACGATCATTCCTGCCGGTGAAGCGGAGGGCCCGGCGCTTCGTGTGGTTTGGGCTAAAAATGCCAAGCCAGAGGCTGAACTCCTCGAGACCTTGGCAAATCTGACGGAACTCGAGGCCAAGGAGCGCGCGGCCGGCAAGGTGACCAGCGTTCTTCTCTTGGCAAGGTATCGCCACGAGCGGCCCGACATGGCGGCTATCTGTCGAAAGTTCCCAAACCTGTCGGTGAGCTTCAAGACGATCCACGGTTCAAAGGGCTTGGAAGCCGATCACGTTGTCATCCTTGGATGCAACAATGGCAAATATGGTTTCCCATCCGAAATCACCGATGACCCGATCCTGAGCCTTGTCTCGCCGGAAGGAGAGCCATTCCAACACGCCGAAGAGCGCCGGATCATGTATGTGGCAATGACGCGCGCACGCTCAACCGTCACGTTGCTGGCGTCTGAAGCCGAGCCCTCATGCTTCGTTCGGGAATTGGTTGCCGATACGGAGTACGGTCTAGCGACTTCGACCGGGTCGATGGCTGCTCATGTTCCTTGCAGCGAATGCGGTGGACGCTTGCTTCCAGTGCCCGCCCGGGATGGCCGAGTATGGTATCGATGTGAGCACAATCTCATGTGCAGCAATTACATGCCCGCCTGCAGTCAATGCGGGATTGGGATTCCCACGGTTTCGGGGGCTTCGGGTATCCTCGAGTGCTCACATTGCGGCGCCAGCCACCATGAATGCCCGAAGTGTTCCGATGGGTGGCTTGTCGAGAGGCATGGACCCTACGGCGATTTCTTCGGCTGCATTCGCTACCCGGATTGCACAGGAAAGGCCAACGTGTCGGAAGTCAGATCACG
>JBKEAX010000584.1:0-2084 GCA_047972825.1 Hyphomicrobiaceae bacterium
AGGCGCTCGGCTTTCTCACGATCGATGTCGAGGTAGACTTGCGGTGTATCGGTGTCGAAGAACGTGATGACCGAAGTGGCCGCAGGGTTCTCCGGAGAATTTGCCGCAAAAGACAAGGCGCGAGCGGAGTTCTTGAGGACCTCCAGTCCGCGTCCGCCACGATCCTGCACCATCATGCGGAAGCCGCCGGCGCTACCGATGCCGCGCACAGGCGGCGGCCGGATGACAATTGCGAGTGACTCTTTGATCGAGCCCAGTTTGGCCTGCATCTCGGCAACGATCTTGTCGAGCGTGATGCCTTTTGCTTCGCGGTCTTTAAATGATTCCAGAACCGGAAATATCGCTGCCGCATTCGAGGCATTGGCGCGCGTTGCCCCCGAGAAACCTGAAAAGCCCACGGCGTTCTTCACGCCGTCGATGGTAAGTATCAACTTGCTGGCTTTATCGACGACCTTGTCGGTTTCCGAAAGTGCAGCACCTGGCGGAAGTTGCAGTGAGACGATCACATAGCCCTGGTCCTGCGCCGGGATGAAGCCGGTTGGAACCTTGGTGAAAAGCCAGCCTGCTGCGGCCATGAGCCCCGCATAAATCACCAACATGGTCACAGGAATACGAACCAGCCGGCCAACCAGCCATGCGTAACCGTTGGACACCTTGTCCAAGGCTGTGTTGAACAACGAGAAGAAAAACTTGAGCGGATGCCGGAAAAAGGAGACCGCTTCGTCGTCGTGCTCCTTATGTGGTTTCATCATGATTGCAGCGATTGACGGTGAAAGGATCAGCGACACTGCAACAGACAGAACCGTGGCGACGGCGATGGTGATGCCAAAAGCTTGATAGAACTTGCCTGAAATGCCTTCCAGGAAGGTGGTTGGGATGAACACCGCGACCAGCACGAGTCCGATCGAGATAACGGCGGAGCCAACTTCGTCCATGGTCTTGCGCGCGGATTCTTTCGGTGACAACCCCGCGCGCATGTTGCGCTCCATGTTCTCAACAACGACGATTGCGTCATCAACAACGATGCCGATGGCAAGCACCAGTCCGAACAAGGTCAGGTTGTTGAGTGAAAATCCCAAGGCCGCCATCACCGCGAACGTACCTATGAGAGAAACAGGTATGGCGATAATTGGTATGATCGCGGCACGCCATGTCTGCAGGAACACGATAATCACGATGACAACAAGGAGCACGGCTTCATAGACGGTGTATTCGACGGCGGTGATTGATTCCGCAATAAACTGTGTGGGGTTGTAGACAATGTCGTATTCCAGGCCGGGCGGGAAGCTGGTACTGGCGCGTTTCATTTCATCTATGATCGCCTGGGCGGTTTCCAGCGCGTTTGAGCCTGGCCGTTGATAGACCGGCACGGCAACCGCTGGTTTGTCGCCCAGAAACCCCCGTGTGACGTAGTCCTGCGCTCCAAGCTCGATCCGGCCAACATCGTGAAGCCTTACGATGCGGCCATCATCGCCTGACTTGACAATAATGTTGCCGAACTCTTCAGGAGCACGTAAACGCCCCTGGGTCTGGACGGAGTATTCGTAATAATTCTGCTTTGGCTGGGGCGACTGGTTGATGCCACCACTTGCCACTTGGATATTTTGTGCACGCAAGGCCCCAACGACGTCACCGGCCGTCAGACCGTAAGATTGAACAAGTTGGGGATCGAGCCATATGCGCATGGCATATTCAGCCGCACCAAACATGCGCACGGAGCCAACGCCATCAATCCGGCTGATCCTGTCACGCAAGTTCAGGACAGCGTAATTTCCGATGTAGGTCTGGTCGTAGGTACCATCGCGCGAGAACATGTTGATGACGAGCATCAGGTCCGGCGTGTTCTTCTGCACGGTCACACCGACCCTGCGCACCTCCTCGGGCAATCGGGGCTCGGCCAGAGAAACACGGTTTTGCACCAGCACCTGCGCGGTTTCCAGATCCGTGCCGAGTCTGAAGGTGACGGTCAAAGACATCCGGCCATCGGAGGTCGATTGTGAGAACATGTAGAGCATGCCCTCCACACCGTTCACCTCCTGCTCGATCGGAGTCGCCACAGTTGCCGCAACGGTCTCGGCATTGGC
>JBKEAX010000076.1:0-3173 GCA_047972825.1 Hyphomicrobiaceae bacterium
ATGGGTGCCGACGTCATCAAGATCGAAAAGCGCGATGGCGATGATACGCGCCGCTTTGTCCCGCCGACGATCGAAGGCGAAAGTGCTGCCTTCATGATGATGAACCGCAACAAGCGTGGCATCGTTCTCGACCTCAAGACCGATGGTGGGAAACAAATTCTCAAAAGGATGGTTCAAGACGCCGATGTGTTAATCGAGAACTACCGCATGGGCACGATGGAGAAGCTGGGGCTGGGATATGAAGAACTTGCGAAATTAAATCCCGGCCTCATCTATTGCGAGGTTTCAGGCTTCGGCCGCACGGGGCCTTATGCGCACCGTGGCGGGTTTGATCTTATCGCGCAGGGTATGTCCGGCCTCATGGCGATCACGGGAGAGGGGCCTGGCCGTCCACCGGTAAAGGTTGGCCCGCCGATTTCCGATATAACCGCCGGCATCCTTGCAGCCATGGGAATTGCGGCGGCCTATGCACACAAGCTCAAAACCGGCGAGGGGCAAAAGGTCGACACGTCACTTTTCGAAGCTGCGATCACGCAGACCTACTGGCAGTCGGCTATTGCATTCGCCACCGGTGCGTCTCCACCTGCGATGGGCTCAGCGCATCCGCTGAACGCACCCTATCAAGCTTTCCAGACCGCAGACGGTTACATCAACATAGGCGCTGCTAACCAGGCCAACTGGGAGCGCATGTTGAAGATCATGGGGGCTGAGGAACTCAATGACGATCCCCGCTTCAGCAGTAATGCCGGCCGCATTCAAAACCTCGGCGCACTTGAGGAAATTCTGAACGAGCATTTCCGCGAACGTACAACCCAGGCGTGGTTATCGGCATTTGAAAAGGCAGGAATGCCAGCCGGGCCGGTTTTGTCCATCACCCAGATGCATCAAGATCCGCAAGCGTTGGCGCGTGATATGATCGTTACGACACCGCATCCCGTTGCAGGCGATGTAAAGACACTGGGATTGCCCGTGAAATTCTCCAAGACACCGGGTGGCATTGGAAGATGCGCCCCCTTGAAAGGCGAACACACGGTTGAGGTCCTGAGACAACTAGGGCTTGATGAGGCAGGCATCCGGCAGGCATTGGAAGATGGATCGGCCTTCGCGCACGAGTAAATCCGTTTTGGGCGCGCGCCTGTTGGGTGGGTCAGCGTAGCTATACAACACAACAACAGAAGCCATTCGGTGAAATGTGAATGTGATCCAGAGCCAGACAGGCTCCAAAAGCATGAGCTTTACCAAGCCTGGAGAGTAGAATGCATCTCGGCTGCATCGGCGATGACTTCACAGGATCGAGCGATCTTGCAAATACGCTGACCAAGCAGGGCATGCATGCTGTCCAGTATACCGGTGTTCCCGCAGAGCCCGCCGCTGCAGATGTTGAGGCGGGGGTTGTTGCGCTGAAGACGCGATCGGTTGATGCTGAAATCGCAGTGGCTCAGTCGCTGGACGCTCTAGCCTGGCTGCAAGCACAAGGTTGCAGCCAGTTCTTCTTCAAATATTGCTCCACTTTCGATTCCACGCCCGCCGGCAACATAGGGCCGGTTGCTGACGCCTTGGCGGATGCACTCGGCGCGGATTGCGTTATTGTTTGTCCAGCGTTTCCTGCAACCGGGCGCACGATCTATCAAGGGCATTTGTTTGTAAATGATGTGCCGCTCAATGAGTCCGGCATGCAGGACCATCCCTTGACGCCGATGACGGATGCCGACATTCGCCGTTGGCTTGCGCTGCAGACAAAGCACCAGGTTGGGCATGTGCCAATCGACAGGGTGCTTGCCGGTCCACAAGCCATCGAACAAGCACTCGATGAGACCTGCCGCCACGGCAAACGCCTCATTGTCGTGGATGCCATTCGCAACGATGATCTTTTTGCAATTGGTCAAGCCGCTGCCGCGCGCAAGTTGATTACGGGTGGGTCTGGAATTGCGCTTGGCCTGCCGGCCAATTTCAAGCGCCTCGGCCTGATTTCCGGTAAGCCACCAGCATGGCGAGGTGAAGCTGGGAGATGCATTGCGCTTGCAGGTTCGTGCTCGGGTGCAACGCGCAAACAGATTGAGGTCCACAGGCAAGACAATCCAGTTCTTGTGGTTGCCGCCGACGAGATTGCCGAGGGACGCATGACGCCGGAGAGAGCAGCGGCATGGCTGCTTGAACACACCGAGACAGCCATACCTCTTGCTTGCAGTTCGGCAGATCCAGCTGTTGTTGCTGCTGTGCAGGAGAAACTTGGCCGGGAAACGTCTGCAAAACTGTTTGAAGCGTTTTTCGCCAGTGTCGCACGGTTGGTGGTCCGTGCCGGTGTGCGGCGGCTTCTCGTGGCGGGGGGAGAAACATCCGGTGCGGTCGTTGAAAGTCTCGGCCTAGCAAGCCTGGAAATCGGACCGGAAATCGATCCCGGCGTTCCGGCCATGCGGGCGCGGCCGGACCTTGTCATTGCGCTGAAGTCCGGGAACTTCGGTGCGCCAGATTACTTTGCAAAGGCAGCACGTGTTCTTGCAAGGGATTGCGCGCAATGAACGACAACAAATTGCGGGACCTGATTTGCGAACTCGCCAAGTCCATGTTCGACAGGGGGCTTACCGGTGGCAGCACCGGTAATATTTCCGCCCGCACGAGCGACGGCGGTTTGCTGGTTTCGCCCACGGGAACCAGCTTCGGCCGACTCGACCCCGCACGCCTCAGCCACTTCGATGCCAATGGCAGAATGATTGGCGGCGATCCGCCGACCAAGGAAATGCCGTTGCATTCAGCATTCTACGAAACCCGCAGCACGGCTGGTGCGGTTGTCCATCTGCATTCGTGTCATGCGGTGGCCCTTTCGATGCTCCCCGGCGTTGATGCCGACAATTTCCTGCCGCCTTTGACGCCCTATGGGATCATGCAACTTGGCAAGGTCAAGCTTCTGCCGTTCTTCCTGCCAGGTGATCCGGCAATGGGGCAAGCACTGCGTGGTCTTGCCGGGAAGCGCTCAGCGGTCATGCTTGCAAACCACGGTCCCGTGGTCGCGGGGAAAACCGTTGAAGCCGCATGCAACGCAATCGAGGAACTGGAGGCCACTGCCAGGCTGGCACTCCTAGTTCGCGGCATGAACGCCAACATGTTGTCGGCGGAACAGGTCAGCAGCGTTGTGACGAAATTCGATGTGGACTGGGACGTATGACGAAATTTTC
>JBKEAX010000179.1:0-1504 GCA_047972825.1 Hyphomicrobiaceae bacterium
TGATGAAGCTATAAGCGTATTGAATAGAGTTGCTGCAGGTAGCAAGAAGCGGCTCAATCACCTGGTAGGCGCGCTACTCGATCGCGGCGATAGGGGATGCGATACGAGCGATAGGTTCATCAGGGAGATTCTTGCAAATGTGTCGCACGAGGCGAGATCATCGACAATCCAACGCATAGCATTCCATCCGTCTCGCATGCGCTTTTCCGATGCCATTCGCCGGATCGCAGCGCATAGGGCCGATCCTGATTGGGCGTGGGCGGTTGGTACCCTCGGCGCTCTGAAGGATCGCGGGGCGATTGACGTGCTGATGGACCACACGACGGGGCTTTCAACACCGTTCGTATTGCTTCAGGCGCTGGTTTGGCTGCGCTGCTCCGAGGCGGCATTGGTTTTCGAGCCCAACCTGCGTCATCCTGAGCCGCGGTCCCGAACCTTTGCGCTTTGGGGGCTGGCTGCATTGAAGTATGAGGTCGCGCTCGGCGCGCTTGTGCATCTTCTGGATGATCCAGATCGTAGAGAGCCAGGATTGTTCGAGCCGGGGCAAAGCTGGCGCGCAGCTCAAGCGTTGGCCGACGTCTTGGGCTGGACCTATGAATGGGGCGATGCGCAATCGTTCGCCCAACTCAAACGCCGAGCCCGGGACAAGTATTCCGAACAGTTTGTGAAAATGTGCCTGGCCGCGCTCGATAGAGGAAGCCTTGAATTGCCGACTGACCGCTGCGGCACTGACTGACATTCAAGAGTTCTATATCTTCAGCTATTCCCTTGATACCTTTGCGCCGACGCAAGAGTGATCCTCGAGTTTGTCACTTTTGCTTCTGGCCCATCGCAGCGGCGCAGTGGCCGGCGAAGCTCGCAGAGTATCGATACGCCGGGCGCTCTCGAGAAACGTTAACCCACCCGCAAGGCCATTTTTTCAACCAACCTGTCTCGCCACCGAACTTTGTGTCTCTGCCGCAATGCAATGGTCTGCGTTTGTGAGTCCGGACCCTAGGCCATGTGGACACGTATCGCGCATGGTCGGCGGAGATGGATTTTTCCACCCGGTTAGGTGTGCTTGTGCAGAAGGAGCGCTGAGATGGTCTGCAACGGCCGTTGTCACGCGGCCACCCTGCGAAATCATGAGAGTCCGCAGGGTCTGTTCGAGTGCGCTTTATGTTCGTTCAGCCGCCAAAAACAAATCCGATGACCGAGATGAGACCGACCATGGCTATGGCGACCAAGGGCCAGGCAACTGGGATGCCGCTTTGGGCCCGGTCGCAGTCGTAACTCAAGGTGCAATCTGAACATCCACCTGGCGTATTCGATCGGCAGGCTGGTTGCGAACAGCGATGAATCTCTGAGGCCGACATTTTCGTCCTACCTTGTTGGGTGTTGGTCAATTCTGGAAGCCATCGGCGATGCCTGGCGAAAACGAAAACCTTTGGCGGGCAGGATGGCAACGACTTCAGATTCTAAAGCTGGCGATGTTTTTGTGTTTGATAGAAGTCAAGAATAATGG
>JBKEAX010000186.1:0-12851 GCA_047972825.1 Hyphomicrobiaceae bacterium
AGCAAGTGCTGCAAGTGCGGTTAATCCAAGTGTGACTTGGGTGAATTGTCGTGCCTGTCTATGTTGTTCGGCAATGTCTTGGGAAGAGAGGGACACTTGAACCTCGACTCGAGAAGACAAACTCAAAGAAAAACTGTGGGCCATATCCCAGATTGGTTTTTGGAATATAGGGCAGGTCAGATCAAGAATGAAGCGCAGTTTTACGACTTGGTAACCGTGATCAGGGCGTCGAGTTTGCGGTCGAGCTGAGGGCGATCTTCGGGGAATCCGGCTGAGACCCACCATTGCTCGAAGGCTTTTAGAATGGCGCTGACGCGGGGGCCGGCGGGAACACCGCGGCCAATTATGTCGCGGCCAGAAAAAGGCAGCGATGGTGGTTCCAAAGTGACGGCAAGTTCTGCCATTCGGCGGAAATCAGAACTGTCGATTGGTGCGTGCCCGCGAGACCATAAAATTGCAACCGCATCGAATACAGCCTTGTTGCCAAACCTATAGACTGCTGCCTTCAATGACAATTCGCTTGCTTCAAAGGCCATTCGCTCGATTTGAGACAATGCAGACATTGCCACCTCCAGGCGTTTGGCTTCGGCGTTCGACATGCGCAACCGTTTTACAATGCGCATCACATCATCGTTGTTTGTCACTGCCAGCACTGCAAAGCGAAGCAGCCGATCAATTCGGGTGGGCTCAATGTTCTGCGAATTTACGCCGGTAATGGCTTCGAGTTTGGCGAGTGCATCGACATTGCCGTCCATTTCCAGAATGTCGCGCAGGAAGCCATGTTTGTGCATGGTGCGGAGTGTTGCGACTGCTGCTGGTGCTTCCAGCAGGCGCATGAATTCATGGTGGATCCGTTCGGCTGAGAGCCGTGCCAACCCGGCGCGTTCTTCCTGGCAAGCGGCAAGCCCGCCAGGGTCGAGTTTCCCACCTGCATATTGCGCGCAAAAGCGGAAAAAACGCAAAATCCGCAGATAGTCTTCGCGAATGCGTTGACGTGCGTCACCAATGAAGCGGACGCGGCGTATCGCTATGTCGTCAAGGCCGCCAACAGGGTCCAGCAGGCGCCCCTCACGGTCACAGTAGATCGCATTGATGGTGAAGTCGCGGCGTTCGGCGTCTTGGGCCCAATCGTTGGTGTAGGCGACGGTGGCGCGTCGTCCGTCTGTTGAGACATCGCGGCGAAGCGTCGTCACCTCGAAAGGGATACCAGCAACGACGATGGTGACGGTGCCGTGTTCAATACCGGTCGGCACAACCTTCAAGCCGGCATCGGCAGCGGCGATCATGACCTTGTCGGGCAAGGCATCGGTCGCCAGGTCAATGTCGCTGACCGGTTCTCCAAGCAATGTGTTGCGAACCGTGCCGCCGACGGCGCGAACGGTGCAGCCCGCTTGTTCGAGCACATCAAAGACCTGCTGGGTTTCAGGTGCGGTCAGCCAGGCGGCATTGGCAAGGCGGGTGTCGCGTAAAGAGGCCGGCATGACAGCGCCTTCTTTTCTAGAGCATGTTCAGCCGAAGTGTACGCGGTTCGGCGTGAAGAACATGCTCAAAATAAAAGAAAATAGAGCGCGGGCACGATTCCGTGAAAAGTGAACGCGATCTAGTGCGCCGGACGGAATTGGCTTCAAGCGCCAAACAGCCGCTCGCGCATGTTGTTCAGGATGCCGGCTGTTGCGCCCCAGATATAGCGGTTTTCGTAGGTGTAGGCGTAGAAATGCCGTTCACGGCCAAGCCACATCCGGGCATGGAGCGCAATGTTGTCCGGATCCATCAGAAACGCCAGCGGGACTTCAAAGATGTCGGCAACTTCACCCGGGTTGGGCCTTAATGGGTGTCCTGGTTCTATCAGCGAGACGAGGGGGGCAACCGAATAACCGGTCGATGTGCGATAGGTATCGAGGAAGCCCAAAGGTTCGATGGCGTTCTCGGGAAGAGCGGTTTCTTCCTCGGCCTCCCTGATTGCGGTGGCGGTGGCGCTCGCGTCGCGATCGTCAATTTTTCCGCCGGGAAATGATACCTGGCCGGCATGACTTGCAAGATGCTCGGTTCGTAATGTGAACAGCACTGTGAGTGGTTGGCGTGCAAGGACAGGGACGAGCACGGCAGCCTGCTTGAGCGGCTTGTTTCGGGCTAGATCGCGCTCAAGACCGGGGTTCAGGTCGAAGTCACTTGGTTGGACAGTTGCTGCGGACGGGGCGGTAAGTACCCGCGCTGAGGGGGACCGGTTCAATAACGGACTGGCATGGGCACGGAAACCGGCCGCAGTGTTCAAAAGTGGCGGAAATTCAAGTGCAGGCTGCATTGTCCGGTAAACCTATCACACCTTGTATAATATATTTCTGTCCATTTGCGGCAGGTGTGCGTGCTCCGGTATGCTCTTATAACGGAATCGGCCAATGCCCTAATTTGGATCGATCTGGACGGCATAACATTGCCGCAAAACGTTTTAGTGCATCATCAGGGTCCGGCCCTAGAGACGAGCAGAAATTGTTTGCGGCATTAAAACAGCAAGCCAGCAGAATTGGCGAAACCAGTCAACACCGGAGGCGGTATCTGTGGAGATGAAGATCCGAGGTATTTTGGAGGCCGCATGCAAGATCGCGTTCGTCTTCGCCCTGGTGACGTTATATCCGGCAGCTGATGCAACTGCACGCTCGCTGAAATCGGAATTCCGCGAAACACTCAGCAGCAGTGAGCAAAAGCTGTTTGACGATTATCTGGCGGCCAAGGTGTTTCATGCCGCCGCTTTGGATGCCTATTGGGGGCATGTTGAAGCCAAGCGTGGTGATCGCCGTGTCAAGAAGCGCAAGAAGCAAACCTTAACCTCCAACGACTATGTGAAGGGGCTTCCACCTGCTTATGATGGTCCCCAGCTCTCCAAGTCTCTGGCGCAGCGCTGGTGGCGTTTTCGCCAAAGCCGTGAAGAGAAAAAGCCGGAGAAAAAGGGTACGTCAACCGGACTTCCAACCGTGGCCGATTTTCTTGGTAGCGCACGTAAGCATTATGGATTTGTTCCCGACGTCGTGCCTGAGCATGTCTTCAAAGAGCGGTATGCGCGGGAGGCGCTGTCGCTGGGACTAAGCGGCGAACAGGTGGTTCGGGTCTATGCCCTGGAGACGAGTGGGCTGGGCACGGCGGATATGCAAGCGGGCATCCATCCCATCACCAGAAAAGGCAAGCCCATTTCTACGGCACTTGGCTATGCTCAATTGCTGGCGGCAAACTCGATCAACGTATTATCAAAACACGGCGATGACTTTGTTGCACGCCTCAGAAAACTAGCCGCGAGAGCACCCAATGGATCTGAGCGGCGGGAAAAACTTCTTGTCAAAGCCCATGCGCTTGCTCGGATGACCCGAAAGGCAAGGTCGATCCCCTATAAATGGTCGCGTCATGTTGCGTTTTCCAAGACGAGTGTTGGGCGGGGCATTCATGCCATCAACATGGATGGCGATATTGGACCGTGGCTGCAGGTTATCAAACTGAAGGGGCTCAAGCAGACCGCAGCACGGCGTGGATACAACCGTCTTACGGGAGCAGAAATCGAATTGATGAACCTTGCCGGGCCGGGCACAGGTCTTGAGATGATGACCCGCGCGGGGCGGGCGGCAACGACGCCGAATTTCTTTTCTCGCTCGGCTTACTATCGCAATACGATCGTGAGGGGCAAATCCTCTCAGGATTTGCTGGCAGCACTTGACCAACGGATGGATGAAAACCTTAAGAACTCAGGGGCCGTTGAGTTTCTGGCAATTTTCCAAAGGCTACGGCAGGAACGGCGCGCGGACCGTTAGGTGTTCGGACCCTGGGCTGCTGTTTGGAGCATGTGCTTCACGCCGAACCGCGCACGCTTCGGCTGAACGTGCTAACGGGTGCCCAACGGATTGACGAACAAGGATTCAATTTGCTTGTTGCGCTTCGCTTGCCGTCGCCGCGAGCTTTTGCGGGGTTTAGAGCGCCGGGCATAGGTAGGGGCTGGAGCAGCGTTCTCTTCGGCGGCTTCCAAGGGTTCATTGGAATTTCCAAGTGCTGAGTGCTCTGAGTGTTCAGGCGCGGTACTCATCGGTCCATCGGGAGCAAAGTGGAAACGCCCGCTGTCCGGTATTGGCTGGGTGGTATCAATTGGCCCGGCATTTGTTGCGCTGCGCAGCAATGGTTCAGCTGGAACTGCAACGATTGGTGCCTCCTCAGATACGGACACTTCCACTGCCATTGTATCGGTGGCCGCAGGGCCAAATGGTGCAGCTGGTGAGGACGCGAAAGGTTTATTGGCCGGCGCCGAGTACGCCCGTCCTGTGGGAAGCATTAATTCGGGCGATGTTGCCATCGCGTCTTCACCCACCACCCCAGTCGTTTGGATAGCTGGCACGTCCGGAATGTCCGCTTCCTGCATGTACAGGGCGGCCATACCGGCGCCAATAGCCAGGACAGTTAATGTTGAGAGAATCCGCATACTTTAAGCACCAAGCTTGCGTTTCATTGGGTCCGTTTGTCGACGTTGTTTCCGTGCAAGGACCTTGCCGATCCGGCCACCCTCACCAAGGGCTAGTTCGCGAATGTTAACGCATAGTAAATGAACAAGGCCTGCAACTGAACCAATATCAGTTGTCGGACAAGGCCCTTGAGTGCTGTATTCACTGAAAAAATATGAACAACCTTGGCGGCTTTTCTATCTTTTTTTGAGCATATCTATTTTTGAGACAGTGCAAATCAGGTGGTGGACATCTTTGTTGTTTGGTTGGTTGCTGGTCCATAGGCGATCTACTTGCGCGAACCTATATGCAATAGTGAGGGCGCGCCGTGCGCCCCCTGATCGTTTGTAGTCCAATCGGCAAATTCAATGAGCAATGAAGAAAACCGGTTTTCGGCGCGTGCCTCGCGCTACGTGAAGGTCGGCACGAATGTTGGTGCGGTCGGGCTCAAGGTTGCGGGCCAGCGCCTTTTGGGGCGGTCGCATGACCGGTCCAAGGCGGCTGCTGAGCTGGCGGCGGCGCTGGGTGGTCTCAAGGGGCCACTGATGAAGGTGGCGCAGTTGATGTCCACTATTCCGGAGGCTCTGCCAAAGGAATATGCCCGGGAGTTGTCGCAGCTTCAAAGTGCTGCACCACCAATGGGGCCGGCTTTTGTGAGGCGGCGCATGCAGGCCGAGCTCGGGCAGGAGTGGCGCTCACGTTTCCAATCATTTTCAGAGCGCTCCAGCGCCTCGGCTTCGCTCGGCCAGGTGCACAAGGCCACTGCCCATGATGGCCGGGAGCTCGCATGCAAGCTGCAGTATCCGGACATGCAGTCAGCAGTCGAAGCTGACCTCAACCAACTCAAGATGATCTTCCAGATCCATGCGCGCATGGATCCTGGCATCGATACGCGCGAAATCTTCAAGGAGATCGCAGCGCGTTTGCGCGAAGAGCTCGATTATGAGTTGGAAGCGCGCCATACGCGGCTTTATGCGGCAATTCTTGCCGGCAATGACACTATTGTAGTCCCGGATGTCGATGCTTCTCTTTCGACCAAACGACTTTTGACCATGACGTGGTGTGAAGGCCGTCCGCTGCTCAGTTATAAAGAGCATGCGCTGGCAGATCGCAATGCCATCGCCCGGGCCATGTTTGGTGCCTGGTGGTATCCGTTCAGCCATTTCGGAGTCATCCACGGCGATCCTCATCTGGGTAACTACACGGTATTTGAACGCGAGGGGCGCCCGTCCGGCATCAACCTGCTTGATTACGGTTGCATTCGCACCTTTCCAATTGCGTTCGTGCAAGGTGTTGTTGATCTCTACCGCGGCTTGCTGGCGAATGATCGGGATCGGGTCGTGGCTGCCTATGAGAGCTGGGGCTTCAAGGGACTGACCAACGAATTGATTGAGGGGCTGACGATTTGGGCGCGTTTCATTTATGGGCCGCTTCTCGATGATCGCGAACGTATCATCGCGGATGGCACCACGCCGGGCGAATACGGCCGCAAGGAAGCCTTCACGGTCCACAAGATCTTGAAGGAAAAAGGTCCTGTAACGGTGCCGCGCGAGTTTGTTTTCATGGATCGTGCAGCGATTGGTCTTGGCGGTGTTTTCCTGCATCTGGCGGCGAAGCTGAATTGGTATGAGCTATTCAACGAGACGATTGAAGATTTTGATGCCGCCGTGGTTGCTCAGCGCCAGCGCGAGACGTTCCAAGCATCGGGTGTGCCGTTGCCTGTAGCGGGGTAGCGCCAAGATTTCATGACAATGGTCTGCTGAAATGTGACGGTTTATTTCTCGCCGGCTTCTTGCTTCTTGCGCTGCCGCTCAAGCAAGGCATTCGCGACTTGCAGCATTCCGCTGCGAATCGATGGCCAGCGATTGACGAATTGGACAACTGGCCAGGATATAAAACGGTTAACGCCTTTCACGTTGGCGAGGCCAGGGGTGGCCTTCACCGCCTTATCGTCTTTGAATTCGATGCGGGGGGCGAACGTTGCGGTTATGTCAATGGTTGATTTGTGGGTTGTAACCTGGCACGCGACTGGCTGCTCTGGGCTTTCGAAAACATGATCTTTCTGACCGAGTGGCGCTTCCAGAAAGTGCCTTGCTATGCGGATTTTCAGCGTGCAAGTGACGTTCTTGATGTAGCCGCGCGAGCCTTTTTCCAACTCCATTTGTTCATCTGGCGACAAACGCAATGGAAAAATGCAGGCGAGTTCAGCGCCGGTGCCGTTTTCAAGTTCATCAAAACAGTCTTCTGACAGGGCTGGCTCTGCGGACGTGTGAGGCTCTGACGAGCCAACATCCGGTGCGGCGGAATTGACGCTGAGACTCTGTTCCGTTGCAGAAGTGCTCTCCGCGCGGCTCGCCGCTGGAGCCGTGGCGGTTACTGCAACAACAAAGAACAAGCAAGCGCCATACTTCATTTGTGTTGAAACCGGAACCTAACTTTCCGCCTTGGGTTTTTAGTTCTTCTTTTCCTACTTGTTGGATTTGCTTGTGGCGCCGTAGCGCTCCTCGCATGTCTTGTGAATGAACTTGTTGATTTCCTTTGTGGCGCCGCTGTTGAAGACGCCCAAGCTGTCGGCGAGTTTGGCCGCCGTCCAAACCAACGTCTTGAGGCTGGAATCACCGTTTACATCTTTGATTTTAAAATAGACCTTATCGGCTTTGCCATTCTTGAGTTTGATTTTGGGAGCGGCAACGACCTCTAGGTCGCTGACCTTCTTGTCTGAGCCCTCAATCTTGCAGTTGATCGTTTGCTTTTGGAACTGGAACGTGTGTTTGGGTTTTTCGAGGGCCTTGATTATCTCGGCGCGCGGAATATTGAGCGATACCTTGCAGCGCGCGTCGCCAAATCCCCAGGGCAAGGAGTTTGCTTCGCCGTTCTTTTTGATTTTGACCCGGTCCCAGGTCTTCGTCATCTCACACGTCAGCGGTGGGCCGGAGGCTTCCCCGCCGAGCACGATCTGACAGAACCGGCGTTCGCATTCTTTGCGGCCTTCGCGCTCATCAGGGAGTACGTCAAATGCAGTTACCGGAGTAGATAGGCATACCAAGACTGCGGCTATGGCGGCAGAACGCGCTCCAAATGGATGGTGCGGACCGGTGAATTTGCCTGTAAACAGGGGGGGAAGCAGTGAGCTGCAAACCAGCTTGCTCTGGTGAGTTCCCATATGAGTCCCTTCCCTTCCATTGACGGGCAATCTGTACCTTTGGCCAATTTGCACGGCCAGAATGCGACAAAATCGTCCAAAATTGGGGCGGGACATATACCTTTTGCGACAACGTTTCACAACGGTAATAGTTGAAGCCTATGCCCTCTTGGGCTACGAAAATACTGAGAAATAATTAAACAAAAGGGGAGGCACGTTTCATGTCGATCGATACCAGCGCTGGCCACAAGGATATGGACTATCGCGAGCACATCCGCACCTACGATGGTTTTATCCTTATGACAAAAGTGCTGATCGCAACTGTGGTTGCTATTCTGATCGGGATGGCGGTTTTCCTCGTGCACTAACTCGCGTGCTGCTGCCCACGGCGAGGCGGATCATGATCTGCAAAATGTTTAGTCGGACGGGGATGCGGCTTTTCGCGTTCGCCGGCCTAGGTATTCTTTTATCGGCATCGGTCGTTCCCGGTGGCGGTCTCAATCGGACGCATCAATGCTCACCATAGCAGTCACGGCTGAAAACGCTGACGAGCCGCGTGTTGCGGTGTCGCCGGAAACCGTAAAGAAATACACGGCGCTGGGAGCGACGGTTAAGGTCGAAAGTGGGGCGGGTGCAAAATCCCGTTTCACTGACGATATGTACAAGGCGCAAGGCGCCGAAATCGCCGGATCGGCTGGTGAAGCGCTCAACGGTGCTGACATCCTGATCAAGGTTCGCCGTCCATCTCCCGAAGAGGTGTCGCAACTGAAAGACGGTGCGTTGGTCATTGCCAACCTCCAGCCGTTCGATGACCGGCCCGGCCTGGAGACCCTTGCAGGGAACAGGGCCACCTTGTTCTCCATGGAGTTCATGCCGCGCATTACCCGTGCCCAGTCGATGGACGTGCTCTCAAGCCAGGCCAACCTTGCCGGATACAAGGCGGTTGTCGATGCCGCTTCGATGTTCGGCCGCGCGATGCCTATGATGACGACGGCGGCGGGCACGGTTCCTGCGGCCAGGGTCTTCATCATGGGTGTGGGTGTGGCGGGGTTGCAGGCGATCGCAACGGCCAAGCGTCTTGGTGGCATCGTCACAGCAACAGACGTGCGCCCGGCTACGAAAGAGCAGGTTCAGTCGCTTGGCGGCAAATTCGTCGCCGTTGAGGACGAGGAGTTCAAGCAGGCCCAAACGGCTGCTGGCTATGCCAAGCCGATGAGCGAAGCCTACCAGAAAAAGCAGGCTGAGCTGGTTGCCGAGCACATCAAGTCACAGGATATCGTGGTGACGACTGCACTCATTCCAGGCCGGCCGGCCCCACGCCTGATTACTGCAGAAATGGCGCGGTCGATGAGGCCCGGGTCGATCATTGTCGACTTGGCGGCCGAGCGCGGCGGCAACTGCGAACTGACTAGGCCGGGCGAGACAATTGAAGACAATGGGGTCACGATTTTTGGCCCGCTCAACTATTCAGGCCGGTTGGCGTTCAATGCTTCCAGCCTCTATGCGCGCAACCTTCTGTCGTTCATCGACACATTGATCGACAAGAAGGAAAAAGTGCTAGCCGTCAACTGGGATGACGATGTCGTCAAAGGAACGCTGGTTGCCAAAGACGGTCAGATCGTACACCCGAACCTCACCCAGTCGGGCGATTGAAGGAGACAGAGATGAAAGTTGCAAAAGCTTCAGGGCTAGCCCTTGTCTCCGGTACGCTGCTTGCCGCTGGAACCGGTTCTGCATTGGCAGCAGGAGGCAGTGGCGAAGGCGCGGTCGATCCGTTCTTCTATTTGTTCATGGTTTTCGTCATGGCGATTTTCGTAGGCTACTATGTGGTCTGGTCCGTGACGCCTGCGCTGCATACGCCATTGATGAGTGTTACCAATGCTATTTCCTCGGTGATCGTTGTCGGCGCGCTGTTGGCCGTTGGCGTGAAGGGTGCCGCATCGGGCTCGACGGCGGCGCAGATCTTCGGATTTCTCGCCCTCGTAATGGCATCGGTCAACATCTTCGGCGGCTTCCTCGTCACACAGCGCATGCTCGCCATGTACAAGAAAAAAGAGAAGAAGTGAGGATGGTGCCTCGTTTCTTTCTTGTGATTTGCAAATTCGCCATTCCCTCCAGCCTTTCGTCATGCCCGCGCAATTAGGAACCTGATATGAGCGCCAATCTCGTCGCCATCCTTTACCTCGTTTCGGGGATCCTGTTCATTCTGGCCCTGCGGGGTCTGTCGCATCCCGAGACGTCGCGTCAGGGCAACATGTTCGGCATGATCGGCATGGCGATTGCCGTGCTGACGACGCTGGGCGTCGCAAGCCCGATGGGCTTTGGAACCTGGCTGCTGATCCTGGTTGGTCTGGGTGTCGGCGGTGGTATCGGCGCCTACACGGCCAAGAACATTCCCATGACGTCGATGCCGGAGCTGGTGGCGGCGTTCCACTCGCTGGTTGGCATGGCTGCGGTGATGGTGGCCGCGGCTGCACTTTATGCACCGGAAGCCTTCGGCATCGGTCATCCGGGTGCGATTTACGGTTCCAGCCTTATTGAGATGAGTTTGGGTGTCGCCATTGGCGCGATCACGTTCACGGGCTCGGTCATAGCGTTCGCGAAACTGTCTGGACGTATGTCGGGCAAGCCGATCATCCTGCCGCTGCGCCACCTGATCAATCTCGGTCTTGGCATTTTCCTGGTGTTGTTGATCTACTGGTTCTTCCAGTCGGGCGGATCGACTGGTTTGTTCTGGCTGATCACGCTGGTCTCTCTGGCGCTGGGTGTGTTGCTTATCATTCCCATTGGCGGCGCCGACATGCCGGTGGTCGTGTCGATGCTCAACTCCTATTCGGGCTGGGCGGCTGCTGGTATCGGTTTCACGCTTGGCAACATTGCGCTGATCATTACCGGTGCTCTGGTTGGTTCGTCGGGTGCCATTCTTTCCTACATCATGTGTAAGGGTATGAACCGCGCGTTCCTGTCAGTCATTGCCGGCGGTTTTGGCGGCGAAACGGCTGCGGCTGGCGGCGGAGATGGCGAGCAGAAGCCGGTCAAGATCGGCGCGGCCGATGATGCAGCCTATCTGCTGAAGAACGCACAGAAGGTGATTATCGTACCGGGCTATGGCATGGCGGTCGCGCAAGCACAGCATGCGCTGCGCGAAATGGCCGATGCGCTCAAGGAACAGGGCATTGAAGTCGCCTACGCAATTCATCCTGTAGCCGGCCGTATGCCAGGCCACATGAACGTGCTGCTGGCGGAAGCGAATGTGCCTTATGATGAGGTCTTTGAACTTGACGACATCAACTCGGAATTCTCGCAGGCTGATGCCGTCTACGTGATTGGCGCCAATGATGTCGTCAATCCAGCCGCCGAGGACGATCCCTCTTCGCCGATCTATGGCATGCCGGTGCTTCAGGTCTGGAAGTCGGCGACGGTGTTGTTCAACAAGCGCTCATTGGCATCGGGCTATGCTGGTATCGACAACCCAGTGTTTTATCGTGACAACACTGTCATGGTGTTGGGCGATGCCAAGAAAATGACAGAAGATATTGCGAAGGCTATGCGCGACTGAGCCATCGGTTTCGTGATTGACGACTTATCGGAAAGCCCTGGCCGTTGCTGGGGCTTTTCTGGTTTTTCGCGGGCAACGCGATAAAAACTGCGAAATGGTCTGGGTTGTTCCCTCGTGTGATTAGGGTCCGGATCCTAGAGCATGTTTAGCCGAAGTGTACGCGGTTCGGCGTGAAGAGCACCGCGAGAAACAAAAGAAAATAGATCGCGTGCTCGGCTCCGTGAAACGTGAACGCGATCTAGGTTGCGCGCCTCTTCTTCTGATTGGAGTGAACTCTTGAAACGTCGCTTGCGGATACTGCTCGTGGTCACTGCCCTTGCTGTACTGGTAGGGTATGCCGCCGCGGCGGGGGCCATGTACACCATGCAGCGCAGCCTCTTGTTCAATGTGCGCGACACTGGGGATCTTGCCAAACCTGGCACGCTGGCCATCCAAAGCAGTGAGCGCGTGCGTATTCCAACACCCGATGGCGAGCACCTCGCTGGCTGGTACATGGCGCCGCAGCCGGGCCATCCGGTGTTTTTGTTCCTGCATGGCAAGGGCGGCGGGCTGGAAAGAAAAAAGTGGCGTTGGAAACGCATTCGCGAGCATGGGGAAGGTGTGCTGGCGATTTCATACCGTGGCTATCCTGGATCGACAGGATTGCCAAGCGAGCAGGGCCTGATGATCGATGGCCGGGCGGCCTACGACTGGCTCATCGCGAAGGGACATGCGCCCAGCGATATTGTGTTGCACGGCCTTTCTCTGGGAACGGGCGTGGCTGTCAAGCTTGCTGGAGATGTGCTCGCCAAGGCAGTAATTCTGGAAGCGCCATATACAGCGGTTAGCGACGTGGCGGCAGAGCGCTATCCGTGGCTGCCAGTGCACTACCTGATGTGGGATCAATTCCAGACACGAGAGCGGATCGGTGCAATCAAGCTGCCGCTGCTCATTGCGCATGGAACGCGCGATACAGTGGTGCCATACGAGCATGGTGTGCGCTTGTTCGAGCTTGCGCCAAAGCCCAAGGTGCTGGCCCGTATGGATGGCTCAGACCATTCAACACTTACGCGCGACGGTCTTTACGAGAACCATATCTGGCCGTTTCTGGCAGGGCTTTCTCCTGACAAGCCGTGACCGGTGCGTTGACAGTGCACCCCGCTTCGGCTCAAGCTGAGGCAGTTTATTTTGTCTGCTTATTGCGCGTCGCGAACTCCCGGGTTGATTCGTGGTGCTTCAAGTCTTTGATTCCATGCATAACGTTATCGCAAACCGCTGCGTAATTTTGCGCGAGATGCATAGGGAGAATATCCGCTGTGTTGCGTTTGCTCGCAGGCGTCTTCGGTTTGATGCTGATCGTTTTTGCGGCTAGCGCCGTCGCGCGTGATGGACCGGCGGCGGTGCAGGCTGCCTCCGAAAAGACGAAACGTTCTGCACAACGCGGCGAGACGTTGATTGCTGGACGGCTTGTGAGCTGCAAAGACATTCGCGGGGTGGCGGTGCATACCATTCAGATCGCAAATCTGGGCGATGTAGGGCGAGCGGGGATCATTAACCGCGTCCCGGTGATTGCCATTGATCCGGATATCATTGACAAGCTACCCGATAAACTTCAGCTGTTTTTCTATCAGCATGAGTGCGCGCACCATGTGCTGGGGCACTGGTTCCAGATGAAGACCTCAATGGAAATGGAGGCTGA
>JBKEAX010000196.1:0-2533 GCA_047972825.1 Hyphomicrobiaceae bacterium
CTTTGGCCTTGGCAAGCGCATTGAGATTTTCCGCGGGGGTGTTGTCAAGATCAACGATGTCGGCGGGATATCCAGGTCCGATGGCGATCTTGTCCATGTACATGTCTGGCGCTTTCAACAATCCGCCTGGTTCAGCAAACGCCAGGACCGAAATTGCATTCGACATCGCCTTGGCACAAATGGTTGCTCCTTCCAAAGCGTCAACTGCGATTTCCACGCCCGGCCCTTCACCCTGCCCGAGAACTTCGCCGACATACAGTTTATCTATATCGCCTTGCTCGCCCTCACCAACGATGACCTTGCCCGTGAAGTGGACACTGGAGAGTTCCTGGTGCATGGCGTCAGCGGCCGCCTTGTCGGCAGCCATCTGATTGCCGCGACCACGCCACCGTGCTGCAGCAAGCGCCGCAGCCTCAGTCACGTGCGCAGCATCGAGCAAGAGTTTCCGGTCCAACTCATCCACTTGAGAGGCATTCGCCATCAGCCGTCTCCTTCGCTACCTTGCCACCGGATCGCAATAAAACCCCGGCCCACCGCATCCCAGCCGACAACACCCATCAGCCGGGAACTTATAGCGCGTTGCGAATTTTCAGATCCGCTCATCACGCTTTTAAGCATGTTCAGCCGAAGTGTACGCGGTTCGGCGTGAAGAACACCGCGAGAAATGAAAGAAAATAGATCGCGTTCGCTATTCCGTGAAACGTGAACAGGATCTTAGAGCACCCGCCGCCGTTCTTGGCCTTATATGCCTTAACGCTTGGCGCGCGCCTTACTTTCGCCAGCACCATCGTCGTCACCAATATCAACATCGGCAACCTCACCATCAGCGGCAGGCTCTGCGCCTGGATCAATCAGCATCTGGTCAACGATCAGACCGGCGTTCTGGCGGATCGCCACCTCAATCTCATTAGCGATCTGGGGATTGTCCTTGAGGAAGTTCTTGGCGTTCTCACGGCCCTGTCCGACACGCTGTCCGTCATAGGAGAACCATGCACCCGACTTCTCAATGATCCCTGCCTTGACACCCAGATCTATCAATTCGCCAACCTTGGAGATGCCCTCGCCATACATGATGTCGAACTCAACCTGCTTGAACGGCGGCGCCACCTTGTTCTTGACGACCTTGACGCGGGTCTGGTTACCGACCACCTCGTCGCGATCCTTGATCTGACCGATACGGCGGATATCAAGGCGAACGGACGAATAGAATTTCAGCGCGTTACCGCCTGTCGTCGTCTCCGGGTTGCCGAACATGATGCCGATCTTCATGCGGATCTGGTTGATGAAGACCACCATACAGTGCGACTTGGAGATCGAGCCGGTAAGCTTGCGCAGCGCCTGACTCATCAACCGCGCCTGCAGACCCGGCAAGCTGTCGCCCATGTCGCCTTCAAGCTCGGCCTTCGGCGTCAACGCGGCCACCGAATCGATCACCAGCACATCGACCGCCCCGGAGCGAACCAGCGTATCGGCAATTTCAAGCGCCTGCTCGCCGGTGTCGGGTTGCGAGATCAACAGATCCTCGACCTTGACGCCCAGCTTCCTGGCGTAGACCGGATCGAGCGCATGCTCGGCATCAACGAAGGCGGTGATGCCACCCTTCTTTTGCGCCTCGGCCACCACCTGCAACGCCAGCGTCGTCTTACCGGAGCTTTCCGGCCCGTAGATCTCGATGATGCGCCCCTTGGGCAGACCACCGATCCCCAACGCAATGTCGAGCCCCAGTGACCCCGTCGAGATTGCCTCAATGTCGATCGACTTGTCGTTTTCACCAAGGCGCATGATCGAGCCCTTGCCGAAATTCTTGTCTATCTGCGCCAGCGCCGCCTCCAGCGCCTTCTGCTTGTCCATAACGCCCCCTTCAACCACTCTCAGCTGCGGCATATCCATCGGTATGACCCCTTATTTCATGAAGCCGTGACTCGCGCAATTGAGGTTAATGTACCTGATTTGTTCTTTTTGTCGAGAACTTTTTAAGTGGATGATAGAACATATGTATATGATCTATGTTCCTAGTTTGATCTCGGTGAATAAGAGGGTAGTGGGTCAGTTTGAAATCTCGTCATCGGATTGGCTTTGCCAGAATGTTTCGAACAAGGCGAGCTTCGCCTCATCGCAAGTTGGATATGTTTGGGGGCTATTTTTTTGAGCATGTTCTTCACGCCGAACCGCATACACTTCGGCTGAACATGCCCTAGCCGCTCGGGGTTTTGGCTTTTATGGCCCTGATCTGACGGGGGGCGTGGGTCAGGTGTTTCTGCGGCACCAACGAATCACTTGATGCATGTATCCTGTTGCTGTGAACCACGACGTGCTTAGCGATAAGGAGCAACGATGGATATTCAAGACAAGTTGGTCTCCAACGCATGGGATCATGCTCGTATCTCACGTGGGGAGGCGATGTGGTGGTCGAAGTTCTCCGGGCTGGCGTCCAAGGAGGCCGAATCGAACTGGTCTCAATTTTGGCGATCACTGAAGTTCATTTACTGGGCCCGTCGACAGAACCGAAAGGCCGAGAATGCCTAGGGTCCGG
>JBKEAX010000198.1:0-9169 GCA_047972825.1 Hyphomicrobiaceae bacterium
GCAGCCGTGGAGCCTGTGGTCATTTCAAGGCGCTCAAGCAGAGGAAATGTTGGCAGGCCGGTGACGGTAAGGCCGACTTTGGCCTGGTAGTGTGAAACCGCTGCACGTGTTCTTTCACCAAACAGCCCATCGATTGGCCCAGGTGCAATGCCGGCGGCTGTAAGGAGCTTTTGCAAGCGGGCGATCTGGTCACGGCGCGTCAACGTAATATTACGAATGCTGGCAAAGGCGGCTTGTTGTGGAATCAGGGTCGACGCCAGTAGTGCGGTATTGGCCAGGATTTTCGTGTCGAGCCTGCGAACGATACGACCATCATGGGTTATCACCCGCGATCGTATGTAGGTTCCCACATTGATCCCGATAACTTCCGGACCATTGGCCCCCTCAATCAAGAGGGGTGAGCCCGATGATGCCAATTCGGTGTCGCAGGTGTGAAGCAACAGATCTTGGGAGCGTTCAAAGTCTCGCGCAAGGTCTTCAGGATCCTCTACCTCCGAATGTGTTAGCAAACGGCACGATAGCGCAGACGCCAGCTCCCAATGCGGCAGGTCGCGATGGTAGGCGACGTTAAAAACCTGGCCCTGCTGCGCTCTTTCATGGATTTTTGCTGCGGACAGATCTGACAGTGGAAGACCACCAGCGGGGCAGGCGTTTGCTGCAAGACGCAGGAATGCCCAGTCCGATGTGGCGTTGATAGGGGGGGTGGTCTTCAGGCGTATCGTGCCGGTCTGGATATTGACAGACGCATAACCGCTGCGTGCACCGCTGACGCTGGTGCCCACGCCGCTCCCTTTTGAAGCGTCCGTGTGAAAGACGAAGTCTTGTGCGTGGGGGCTGGGACTTTCACCGATACCCGATACGCAATGTCCGGCGGTGGCGATGATGTCGGATGCTATGCAAAACGCGGTGCAAACCGCATCTGAATTGGTGTTGGATAAAATGCCGATGCGTGATCTGAGAGGGTTCATGCTTGTGGCAAGGGGGCGTCGATCATCCTGCCCGAATACAGCAACCGTATGCACGAGGGGACGGCCTGGGTTGGTATCGAGACGCATCAGGCTGGCGGCTGCTGGGCCTGCTGTGGCAGGCAAAGCTGACATTGCAAGTGTCAAGGCGGACAAAGCCGCGATCAGTACGCTGTGGACACCTTTTTCCGGCAGCGGTGGCTTCCATTGCAATTCCCGTAGGGTGTGCTGAACATTAATTTGCTTCAGCGACGCACTGGACTGGCCAATTCGGTTGAGCAAAGCCACGCTCGCGGGCTCCCTTCGGATGTTTCATTACAGAACGTTAAGGCGGCCGAAAGGCTGCCGTAATGGCAGGTTGGCTATAGGCTGGATCAAACGGCCAAATGGCTATCCAAGAGGAGGTTGATCGCTATGCAACACACGCCGTCACAGGCTCAATCAGCAAATACCGCGCCAAGTGCGAACGCGCCGCGCTTCACTGCGCGTTTCGGGCGCGTCCTGACGATGGCCGGTGTGCTTGGTGCGGGCGCGTTGGCGTGGCAGGTGTTCGATGCGCCGTTGCCTGCGCAAGCGCAGCGGGCACAGGCCGATGCCGGCGTTCAGACGCCTTACGGGCGCGCACCGCTGACGTTTGCCGATATCGTCGATAAGGTTAAAGGCGCGGTTGTCTCGATTTCGGTCACCAACGGAGAAAAAACCGCAGCCAAATCACCCGGCGGGCGCCGCTTCGGTGGATTGCCGGATCTGCCGGACGATCACCCGCTGAAGGATTTTTTCAAGAACCTGCCCAAGGAGTTCCAGGGGCCGCAGCAGCGCCAACGTCCGCAACTTGCCCAAGGGTCAGGATTTGTCATCTCAGAGGATGGCTATGTTGTCACCAATAATCATGTGGTTGATGGCGCGGCCAAGATCGAGGTGAGCTTTGACGATCAGGAAAAGCTTGAAGCGGATCTTGTTGGCACGGATGCTCGGACAGATTTGGCACTTATCAAAATCAAGGGTGCCAAGAAATCATTCAAGCATGTCAACTTCACGAAAACTCCCGCGCGGGTCGGTGACTGGGTTATCGCAGTTGGTAATCCCTTCGGTCTTGGCGGAACCGTTACGGCGGGTATCGTCTCGGCACTAACCCGCGATATTGGTTCGGGACCCTATGACTTCTTGCAGGTTGACGCCGCTGTCAACCGCGGCAACTCGGGTGGGCCTACATTCAACCTTGATGGTGAGGTGATTGGCGTCAACACGGCGATCTTCAGTCCCTCAGGTGGCAACGTCGGTATTGCATTTGCCGTCCCTGCCAAGACCGCCATGGCTGTCATCGATCAGCTCAAGAACCAGGGCAAGGTGAGCCGTGGGTGGCTGGGCGTGAAAATCCAGAACGTCGATGACGATACCGCTGCGAGCCTCGGGTTGGACAAGGCACATGGTGCGCTGGTGAGCGAGATTACGCCAGGCGGTCCTGCAGAATCATCTGGACTGGAAGCGCGCGATGTTGTCCTGGCTGTTGATGGTGTAACGATCGAGGATAGCCGTGATCTGGCCCGCAAGATTGCGGCCTATGCACCAGATACAAACGTTGATGTCAAAGTATGGCGCAATGCGGCCGAGAAGGTGGTCAAGGTCAAGCTGGGCACGTTCCCGAACTCGGCGGAAGCCTTGGCAAGGCTGGAAGATGGCAAGTCTGCTGACCAGAAACCAACTGATCTCGATCAGCTTGGATTGAAGCTTGCTCCGGCTGGAACCGGCGACATCAAGGATGGTGTAGCAATCGCAGAAGTTGATCCGGACTCGGATGCCGCACAAAAGGGCCTGAAAGCCGGTGACGTGATCCTTGAAGTGCAGGGCGAGGAAGTCAAGAACGCCAAAGACGTCATTTCTGGCGTCAAGAAAGCTCGTGATCTTGGCCGCCGCGCCGTTCTCCTGCACGTCCGCTCCGGTCAGCAGAAACGGTTCGTCGCGCTGCAGCTCAAGAAGAGCTAAGTGCGGCGAGGCTCTCTTTTTGCCCCCCCCGGCACGAGCCGTCCGTTGGACATGTCCAATGGGCGGCTTGATGCTTGGAGGATCCTGCCGGGATCGCTATCATCCTGCCGGCGACTTTAATATCCAAGCCGTCACGGCTGACGTTTAACGGCATGGCATATGGGCTTTGACAGACTTGATTATTTTACTGATGACCTCGTTTGGGCCGATGCAGAAAATTGATGATGGAGCGATATGCGTGTCCTGGTGATCGAAGATGACAGGGAGACCGCCGGATTTTTGCAGAAGTCCCTCAAGGAAAGCGGGCATGTAGCGGAGGTTGCGAGCGATGGTGAGGGCGGCCTGACGCTGGCGCGGGAGGGAGGTTACGATGTCCTGATCGTCGACCGCATGTTGCCGTTGCTCGACGGGCTGTCATTGGTCAAGCAGTTGCGTGCGGAGGGTGACCGCACGCCTGTATTATTCCTCTCGGCTCTGGGTGAGGTTGACGACCGGGTGAAGGGTTTGCGCGCTGGCGGTGATGATTATCTGACGAAGCCCTACGCCTATAGCGAGCTTCTTGCGCGTATTGAATCCCTGGCACGCAGGCACGCACCGGAGGAACACGCAACCCGCTATGTCGTGGGCGACTTGGTGCTGGACCGTCTTGCACACCGTGTCATGCGTGCGGGTGAAGCGATTACGTTGCAGCCTCGGGAATACCGGCTATTGGAATACCTCATGCGCAACGCCGGACAGGTTGTCACGCGCACCATGCTGCTTGAACACGTATGGGATTACCATTTTGATCCGCAGACGAATGTGATTGATGTGCATGTTTCACGATTGCGCGCCAAGATCGACAAGGGGTTTGAAACGCCACTTCTGCATACTGTACGCGGTGCGGGATACATGATCCGTGATGGCGATGCGTGAGGGCGCGCGCGGGCCATTTTCAAGCAGTGCGTTTCGCATGGCGGCAGCGGCATTGGCGGTGCTGGTCGTTGTTGCTTCGGCTATAGCTTTTGTTTTATTCCGCCAATCAGAAGCACTGCTGACATCCCAGGTGTTGGCCGGTTTGCAGGGCGATGCAACAGTGATTGCACGCCAATCGGCGACTGGAGGTCTTGATGGGGTGGCGCGCGCGATTGAACAGCGCGTTGCCGTCGATCCGGAGCGGCTTTATTTTCTTGTCGACGCAGGGGGTGCCAAGCGTGCGGGTACGCTTGACCACCTGCCGCCCGAGATGCAGGGAAAAGCCCGTGGCGGGGTGTTCACCTATATGCGCTCCACGTTTGGAGATGGTCGCGCAGGTACAGCGAGGCCGAGCCCGCGCCGAGCCGTGGCGATCATGGTTGGGCTGGATGATGGTGCGCGCCTGCTTGTTGGTCGGGACATCGAAACAGAGCAGGCAATGCTTTCACGCATGCGGCTTTTTGCGTTCCTAGGCATGGCAGGACTGGCATTGGCCGGGTTGGCTGGCGGTTATTTGGTTAGCCGTGTCGTATTGAGCCGGCTTGAAGCTGTCAACCGCACTGCCGTTTCCATCATGGCGGGTGATCTCAGCCAGCGTATTCCACACGGTGAGGCGGGTGATGAAATTGATGTTGTCGCGCACAACCTTAACCGGATGCTCGACCGGATAGAGCAGCTAATGACGGGTCTCAGGGAAGTCTCCGACAATATCGCTCATGATCTTAAAACGCCGCTCAACCGTTTGCGGAATCGCGCAGAGGCCGCACTGCGGGAAAAGGACGTGGGGGCATGCCGGCTTGGATTGGAAGGCACGATTGAAGATGCAGATGAGCTGATCAAGACGTTTAACGCATTACTGTTGATTGCGCGGCTCGAAGCGGGTGCGCTTGAGGGTGAGACGGAGAATATCGACCTTGTGCAGCTTGTTGGCGATGTTTCGGAGCTTTACGAACCGGTGGCAGAAGAGGCGGGGTTGAAACTCGTTGCACCGCAGCCCGGACATCACACAGCCCGGGTTAACCGGCACCTCGTCGGTCAGGCGGTTGCAAACCTTATCGACAATGCAATCAAGTATGGCGCAGGTGCGAACTCTGAAATCGTGACATCCGGCGCGCCAGGTGGTTGCAACAGCGGCCTTGCCCGTTCAGCCAGCCGCGTGGAGGTGCGTGTGAGTGCCATGGGAGATGCTATAGAGATTTCCGTGTCTGATGACGGGCCAGGCATAAGTGAGGAAGATCGTACCCGGGTTTTGAAGCGTTTTGTTAGACTGGAGCAAAGCCGGTCACGGCCAGGAACGGGGCTGGGGTTAAGTCTCGTTGCCGCGGTCGCACGACTGCATGGTGGGGCATTCAGGCTCGAAGATAATGCGCCGGGTTTGCGCGCAGTACTGGCTTTGCCGACGCGCCCCACGGCCACACTATAATGCCGTTCCAATTTAAATGGTTCGGCAAATGAATTGGGAGACGATGACATGCCGGGTAGTTGGTTAGGCATTGGCAATGACGTCACGGGGCATGAAGCAGGGGCCGTCAGCGGTCAATCTAAGGCTCCGACTGGTACGGCGCTGGCCGACCGCATAACGGAATGGCCCATAGGTGCTGGTTCGGTTCAAGCCCAATCCGAGTTGCAATCACTTCAACAGGAGATCGCGGGCAAGGAGGAATTTGTATCGCTCACGCAGCTTCTTGAACGTGATCCGGTGCGCGAACTGTTGCTGGGAACGCTGGCGGGTTCACCTTATTTGCGTGGGCTATTGGTGCGTGATCCAGCGCGTTTGCAGACCTTTCTTTGCCACTCCCCGGAACAGAGTTTCCAGCGATTGCTGCATGATATGCAAGCGGCAATGGTTGGTGCTGCGAACCTTGTGGAGGCCATGCACGCGCTGCGCGTGTTCAAGACTGGCGTAGCGCTTCTGACGGCGTTGGCTGATCTTGGAGGTGTCTGGCCGGTGATGACGGTGACGGGTGCACTGACAGCAACGGCGGATGCATCTCTGGATGCATGTGTGCGCTTCCTGTTTCGCCAGGCCCAGGATAAAGGCGATTGGCTGGATACGTCTGGCGACGCAGCCTTGAACTCTGGCTATATCGTCCTGGCGATGGGCAAGCATGGGGCAGGTGAGCTCAACTATTCCAGTGATATAGATCTCATCGTGTTTTATGATCTCGCACGCACCAAGTTGCGTGATGGTCTGGAGACGCAGTCGTTTTTCGTGCGGATGACGCGCAACCTTGTGAAGCTGATGCAGGAGCGCACGGCGGATGGCTATGTGTTCCGCGTTGACCTGCGCTTGCGACCAGACCCTGGTGCGACCCAGGTGGCGTTGTCGACGGATGCAGCACTGCATTACTACGAGAGCTTTGGTCAGAATTGGGAACGTGCGGCCTTGATAAAGGCACGCCCGGCGGCAGGGGATCGCACCGCCGGTCAACAGTTCTTGGCTGAGTTGACGCCTTTCATCTGGCGCAAACATCTCGATTTTGCGGCCATTGAAGATATCCATGCCATGAAGCGGCAGATCCATGCGTTTCGTGGGTTGGCTGAAGTCGGCGTGGCGGGGCACAATGTCAAGCTGGGGCGCGGTGGCATCCGCGAGATCGAATTCTTCACGCAGACGCAGCAATTGATTGCTGGTGGACGGCAACGTGAATTGCGAATCCGGCCAACCTTGGCAGCATTGCGGGCTCTGGTGGAGCGAGATTGGATCAAGGAAAATGTGCGCGCTGACCTGGAGAAATCGTATCTCTATTTGCGGCGCATCGAACATCGTATCCAGATGGTCGCCGATGAGCAGACGCATTCCCTGCCGCAAGCCAATGAGGCGCTGGAGGCCTTCTCACGGTTTGCAGGCTATCAGGATCTAGAGGCTTTTTCGAAGGAGCTGCTTCCAGTCTTTGAGCACGTGCAGTCACACTATCTGGCGCTGTTTGAGGATATGCCAAACCTCACCCCAGCGGGTGGCAATATGGTGTTTGCGGGCGGTGACGACGATCCCGGTACAGTCGAGGCGCTGCTGGCGATGGGCTATACGCAACCATCCAGCATTCTGGCGACGGTACGCGGCTGGCATGCCGGTCGCTATGCAGCGGTGCGTTCAGCACGCTCGCGTGAACGTCTGACCGATGTGCAGGCACGGCTGGTGAAAGCGCTTGCTGACACTGCGGAACCGGACCGCGCGTTTGCCACTTTTGACAGGTTTCTGTCCGAACTGCCTACCGGCGTGCAGCTCTTTGCTTTGTTGAAAGCAAATCCGGGGTTGTTGAAAATGGTTGCCGACATCATGGGTACGGCACCTCGGCTGGCTCACATCCTGTCACGCCGCCGGCGATTGCTGGATGCGGTGATAGATCCCCGCACGTTCAGCACCTTGCCGGGGGCTGCTGAGCTCGACAATGTGATCAGCACTGAAATTGGTATTTCGGGCGACGTGCAGGAAGCCCTCGACAGGGCGCGCGTCGTCGGCAGCGAACAAGCGTTCCTGATTGGGGTGCGCGTGTTGTCGGGGTCCATCAATGCCAGACAGGCCGGTGGGGCCTATGCATTGCTGGCTGAACGTCTCATTGGTGCATTGCAGGGTTTTGTCGAACTTGAGCTGTCGCGCAATCATGGCTCGGTTCGCGGTGCCGGTGCGGTTGTTTTGGCCATGGGCAAGCTGGGCGGACATGAGATGACGGCTGGCTCTGATCTTGACCTGATCGTGGTTTACGATTTCGACGAGGGGGTGATCGAATCGGATGGGCCGCGGCCGCTGGCGCCGAGCCAATACTACAGCCGATTGACGCAACGCTTGATAACAGCGCTGACGGCGCCGACGGCCGAAGGCACGCTTTATGAGGTGGATATGCGCTTGCGTCCGTCGGGGCAAAGCGGTCCGCTGGCGGCACGCCTCGATACGTTTATCAATTATCAAAACTCTGAAGCCTGGACCTGGGAACACATGGCGTTGACAAGGGCCCGTGCCGTAACAGGGCCTCCGTTACTGCGCGCAAAGGTGGAGGCGGCGATCGACAATGCGCTTCGCCAGCCAAGAGACCGTGTGAAGCTGGCTGCCGATGTGCGCGAAATGCGCGAGCGTATCGCCAATGAAAAGGGGACCGATAATATCTGGGATCTGAAACAGGTGCGCGGTGGCCTGGTCGATATGGAATTCATCGCGCAGTTCCTGCAACTCGTCGCGGCGCATAAGCATCCTCAAGTTCTGGATCAGAATACGGCCGGTGCGCTGCGTCAGCTTGCAAAGCACGGCTATCTGGCGGCCGAGCATGCGGATGTTCTCATTCCCGCTACGGAGCTGGTCCACGACCTGACGCAAATCTTGAGGCTTTGCCTCGATGATCAATTCAATCCCGACGCTGCGCCCAAGGGGCTGAAAGAGCTTTTGATGCGTGCGGGAGATGCGCCGACGTTTCAGGCTTTGGAAACGAGGCTGGCAGATACGCTTGGGCAAATACACATGATCTTTGACGACGTGATTGTATAGAGCGCCGGGTCCTGATTTTGGCGAGGGTCTGTCTGAACCAGGCGGACTCTATAACTGCCCCTGCGATTTTCTAGAGCATGTTCAGCCGAAGTGTACGCGGTTCGGCGTGAAGAACACCGCGAGAAATAAAAAAACAGATCGCGTTCGCGATTTAGGGTCCGGACCCAATAGCAACGAGTGGGCAAGATCGTCAGACGAGGAAACTCCAAAGTTCCAGCGACGGAAAGTGGGGCGGTTGCCCGTTTCACTTCCAGACACGCACGGGATGCAACCGAATTCAACGAGGAGTTATCCATGAAATACAAGGGTTTGGCTTTGAGCGCCGCGCTGATCGTTTCCGTTGGGGCGGTCTCGGCTGTGGCCCTGGCCGGCTATCAGGGCAAGGGTCATCATGGTGGCTGGCATGACGGCGGGCATCATGGCCATGGTAAGCATCACGGCCGCGGTCATCACGGCAAAATGGGCATGATGCACAAGTTCCAACGCCTGAAGAGTCTCGACACCAATAAGGATGGCGCGGTGACACTTGAAGAGGCCATTAAGCCGAAACTGGACAAGTTCGCGAAAGCGGACACTAACGGCGATGGCTTTCTGGATGGTAATGAACTGACCGCAGGTAAGGCCGGGAAGTTGGGGCACCGCTCGCGTATCATGATGGCAAAGCTCGATGCTGACGGTGACGGCAAGGTGACGAAGGATGAGTTTGCCTCCGCGCACCATGGTAAACGTGGGCACCGCGGCATGCGTCGTGGGCGCCACGGTGGTGGTGACCATGTAATGCATGGAA
>JBKEAX010000206.1:0-5277 GCA_047972825.1 Hyphomicrobiaceae bacterium
TTAAGCTTCATTCGCGGCTTGGGTATTACGGGTGGTATGGCGCCATTCTCTCAGGCTTGCCAGCAATCCTTCTCTTGATTGTCTGGAGTGCGGCAGAAAACCCAGTCCTTTCCCGCATGATCGAGAGTGACTTGCCAGCTAGCGTGGAACACCTCAACGCGGCTCAGAAATCGCTCGTTCTAGGGCAGATCAGAATGATCTCGGAAGGGCTGCCAAAGCTGGATGCTGAAGCGTTGGAAGTGCTGAAGAAGGCGCGTCTGGGTTTCACGCCCGTGGCGGAAGCGCAAAGAGTATTGAAGGACAAGGGCGTCGTGCTTGGGTCAGCACCACCTCCTTATGCGATTAACGCGGCCAGTGACCTGATGGACTATCGCGGCTGGAGCAGGGTTCTGCTCGCTGGATTGGCCGGTCTCTTGGCGCTTGGTGGGTTGGCCTATACGGCCAGGTCGATTCGGCCCCGTCTGCGCGCACGCAATGTCGTCGAAAGGGTTTTGCTGGGATTGCTGATCACAGCATCAACCGTGGCAATCCTGACGACGCTGGGCATTATCCTTTCGGTTTTGTTCGAGACCATACATTTCTTCCAGAATGTATCGCTCTCCAATTTCTTCTTCGGGACGGTCTGGGACCCGCGGTTCTCGTCCGTCGGCCGCACGCTGGGGGGAGGTGAAGGCCAGTTTGGCCTGTTGCCATTGCTCTGGGGCACGCTTTTCATCTCGTTTGTGGCGTTGATGGTGGCGGTTCCGATTGGGCTGTTCGCGGCAATATACATGTCGGAATATGCCTCGCCGCTTGTTCGCAATTGGGCCAAGCCAGCGCTTGAGGTGCTCGCAGGCATTCCAACGATTGTCTACGGCTTCTTTGCGCTGATAACGTTCGGTCCGCTAATGCGCGACATGGGTGCGGCGGTGGGGCTTGATATTTCAGCATCAAGCGTGTTGACGGCAGGCATCGTGATGGGCGTGATGATCATCCCGTTCGTGTCGTCGCTGTCTGACGACATTATATCGGCAGTGCCACAGTCGTTGCGTGAGGGATCGTACGGTCTAGGCGCCACACAGTCTGAGACCATCAAGCGAGTCATTCTGCCAGCAGCACTTCCTGGCATCGTTGGTGCGGTGCTACTCGCAGCCTCTCGCGCCATCGGTGAAACGATGATCGTGGTTCTTGCTGCCGGTATCGCGGCCAACCTGACACTCAATCCTTTTGAGCCGGTCACGACGATTACAGTCAAGATTGTGAGCCAGTTGACGGGTGATCTCGAATTCAACAGCCCGCAAACGCTCGTTGCCTTTGCGCTTGGACTGACGCTGTTCGTGATCACCCTCGCGCTGAACGTCTATGCGCTCTACATTGTGCGCAAATACCGGGAGCAGTACGAATGACCGTTGACGCTCATACGGGCGATGCGCCTGTCGTACGTCTTAATGACCCGGCGCGTCTCAAGGCACGTTATGCTGCGGAGAACCGTTTCAAGGCTTATGGCATTGCCGCGCTGACAATTGCCTTGCTGTTCCTGGTCGGGCTGTTCACGTCGATCATCTCCAATG
Organism: Hyphomicrobiaceae bacterium; assembly: GCA_047972825.1. Lineage (GTDB taxonomy): Bacteria > Pseudomonadota > Alphaproteobacteria > Rhizobiales > Hyphomicrobiaceae > JAEUMD01. The sequence goes on from JBKEAX010000206.1 coordinate 1,551, forward strand.
GATGGTCTGCGTTCCTTCAGTCGGAATATACGGTGCCGGTTTACCTGGATCCGGCGGAGATTGACCAGGACGGCAAGCGGGACTTGTCCAAATTGGGTTTGGCAGATTTCACGACAATGGCGCGGAATGCGCTGGGCAAGGCTTTGGGGCTGCCGGAAAAGCTGGACCGCCAGACCAAGCGCGACTTGAAGGCAATGTTGTCGCGTGCCGTGGATGTGCAGATCAGAGACAAGGTTGTTGCCAATCCGGACCTGATCGGCAAGGCTGTGCCAGTTCAGCTGCTCGCGGCCGGCGACGTGGACGCGTTATTGAAGGGGGCGATCGATCGATCGGTCCCTGAAAGCCGGAGGCAGCTTAATGACCGGCAGATCCAGTGGATCGACAAGCTCGTGGCCGATGGCGTTCTTGCCAAGCACTTCAATTCCGGCTTGTTCACCTACGGCGCTTCAAGTCAGCCGGAGAGTTCGGGACTTGCGGTCGCCCTGGTTGGCTCACTTTTCATGATGTTGACTGTTGTGTTGCTGGCAGTCCCGATCGGTGTTGCCGCGGCCGCATATCTGGAAGAGTTCGCGCCGAAGAATTTTCTGACCGACGTCATCGAGGTGAACATCAATAACCTTGCGGCTGTGCCATCAATCGTGTTTGGCCTGCTGGGCTTGGCGGTGTTCATCAACTTCGCCGGCTTGCCGCGTTCGGCATCCTTGATCGGCGGCTTGGTGCTGACGCTCATGACCTTGCCGACGATTATCATAGCCACGCGTGCGGCTATTCGAGCCGTTCCGCCTTCCATACGAGAGGCAGCGCTTGGTGTTGGTGCATCGAAAATGCAGACGCTTTTCCATCACACCTTGCCGCTGGCCTTCCCTGGCATCATGACTGGAACGATCATCGGCCTGGTGCAGGCTTTGGGGGAAACTGCGCCGCTCTTGATGATAGGCATGGTGGCGTTCGTTGTGGATATGCCTACAACCGTTCTGGAGCCTTCAACAGCGCTACCAGTGCAGATTTACATGTGGGCAACCTCGGCTGAGCGTGGTTTCGTAGAGCGAACGGCAGGGGCAACCATTGTGCTTCTGGGTTTCTTGTTTGCGATGAATGCGTCGGCCGTCTTTCTGCGCCGGAAATTTGAGAGGAAGTGGTGAACAGGACCGATTCAATGGAACATCAGGTTGTTGAAGGGCCAAAGCCGGCTACAATTCCGGAGCTTGACCCAACCATCACCGCTCGTGGCGTGAACGTTTTCTACGGTGAGAAGCAGGCTATCTTCGATGTTGATGTCGATGTGCCGCGCCATGCCATCACAGCTTTCATCGGGCCGTCCGGCTGCGGCAAGTCGACATTCTTGCGGTGCATAAACCGCATGAACGATACGATCCCGATCTGCCGGGTGACGGGTGATATCAAGATGGATGGCGAGAATATCTACAATCCCGATCTCGACGTCGTCGAGCTGCGCGCGCGTGTGGGCATGGTGTTCCAGAAGCCCAATCCGTTTCCCAAGTCCATCTACGAGAACATTGCCTATGGTCCGCGTATTCATGGTTTGACGCGCTCGAAAAAAGAACTGGATGAACTGGTAGAGAAATGTCTGGAGAAGGCGGGACTTCTGAAGGAAGTGCATGACCGCTTGAACGAGCCTGGCACCGGTTTGTCAGGTGGGCAGCAGCAGCGCTTGTGTATTGCCCGCGCGATTGCCACCCGTCCGGAAGTCATCCTCATGGATGAACCTTGCTCTGCACTTGACCCGATCGCCACGGCCAAGGTTGAGGAATTGATGGAGGAACTGAAAACAAACTACACGATCATTATCGTGACGCACTCCATGCAACAGGCTGCGCGTGTTTCGCAGCGAACAGCGTTCTTCCACCTTGGCAAGCTCGTCGAGTATGGCGACACGCGGCAGATCTTCACGAATCCGTCAGACAAGCGCACGCAAGACTACATTACGGGTCGCTTTGGCTAAGCCACAGTTGGTGCCATAGCGCTGGGGTCCTGAGCCTGGAATGGTAGCCGCACAAGAATCACCGGAGAGCGAAATGCCTCAGCATATTGTGAAATCCTACGAAGAAGAACTCTCGCTTCTCGATACCAAGATCTCGCGCATGGGAGGCCTGGCCGAGCATAATCTTGCGCAGGCATTCGATGCGCTGCAGCGCCGTGATGCACGTCAGGCGGAATTGGTCATCGTTGCCGATCATGCAATCGATGCCCTCGAAAGGGATGTCGAGGAGCAGGTGATCGAGATCATCGCCAGGCGCCAGCCCATGGCCAATGATTTGCGGCACGTCATTGGTGCGCTGCGCATAACCAGCGATCTGGAACGCATTGGTGATCTGGCCAAGAATATCGGGAAGAGAGCGGCAGCCATCGCCGAGGTGTCGCATCCAAAGCCGGTAATTTCAGGCCTCTCTCAAATGGCGGAACTGGCGTTGAAGCAACTCAAGATGGTGCTTGATGCCTACGCTGAGCGCGATGCGGAGCTGGCCTTGAAGGTTTGGCGCGACGACCAGAAAATCGACGCGACCTACAACTCATTGTTTCGTGAACTGCTGACCTACATGATGGAGGATCCGCGTAACATCGGACTTTCCACGCATCTGCTTTTTGGAGCGAAGAACCTGGAGCGTGTTGGTGATCATACGACCAATATTGCCGAGACCGTCTTCTATCTGGTTCGTGGCGAGGCCATTTCTGATGACCGGCCGAAGGGGGAAGACACGACGATGGCCCGGCTCGACGAAAATGGTTGATGTACGTTGCTGCGCGAGACGAAGAAATCCCCAGTTTTCTGGTCGCTACACTTTTCCCAACAAGCCTGTCACACCATTGAAATATGACTCTGCTTTTTCAGTCTCATTCTCAAATGAGGTGGAGAAGCGTTGTGGAAAACAAGCAGGACTACACCAAGCGATATCGCGCGGTTTTCATCTCTGACGTTCACCTGGGAACACGAACTGCCCAGGCTCATGCGCTTTTGGATTTCTTGAAACAGGTCGAGGCGGATACCTATTATCTGGTCGGAGATATCATCGACTTCTGGAAGGTGCAAAGGGGACCAGCGTGGACGCAGTCGCATAATGACGTGCTGCAGAAGCTGCTTGGCAAGGTACGCAAGGGAACGCGTATCGTTTTCATCCCGGGCAACCATGATGAAGCGATGCGTGACTACTGCGGCCAATCATTTGGCGGCATCGACATCCTGCGCGATGCAATACACGTGACTGAAGACGGACGGCGCTTCCTCGTCTTGCACGGTGACGAGTTTGATGTCGTTGTCCGTTATGCCAAGTGGCTGGCGTTTCTTGGAGACCGTTCCTATGAACTCGCGTTGTGGAGCAATGCTCCCCTGAACTGGGTGCGCCGCCGCATGGGATTTGGTTATTGGTCTTTATCGGCCTACCTGAAAAACCGGATCAAGACGGCAGTCAGTTTCATTGGTGAATATGAAAAAGCGCTTGCCGATGTGGCGCGTCGCCATGGTGTGGATGGTGTGATCTGTGGCCATATCCATCATGCCGCAGACCGCATGATCAACGGCGTGCACTACCTCAACTGCGGTGACTGGGTGGAAAGCTGTACGGCCATTCTGGAACATGACGGCGGCCGAATGGAAGTCGTGCGTTGGACGACTGAAGCGGAAATAAAACACCAAGAGCTCAGGGTGGAACGGCCACGACGCGTGGCAGCCTGACATGAGGCTGTTGATTGCAACTGACGCCTGGCTGCC
>JBKEAX010000217.1:0-2761 GCA_047972825.1 Hyphomicrobiaceae bacterium
GGCCAGGATCATGGCCACGCTCATGACCGTCATTGCGATCAGGCCGCTGTACTGAACTGCCAGGTTTCGGATTGCCAGGAACTGCGTTGTGCCGAATGAGCCGCGTTCGACAACCAACCAAGCCAATGTCATTGAAGCCAATATGACCCACAATGCTCGTGATATCTTTTTCATGATGCAAGTCCCGTCGTGCGGCGCAATTGTTGCTACTGCTCAAGCAACGCGCACGGTGGGAAAATCCGTCGTGAAAAATTGCCGCAGGTTACCTATGCTCGAGACACAAAGCGCATTCGATGATCAGAAAAATGCCTTGGCGATAGAGTGAAGATCTACGTCAGAATTCGTAGCCAAATGCCTTGATCTCGCGTGCATAGCGCCGCGCAACAACATCGCGCGTGGTAGGGTTGTAAAAATCATGGAAATCGCGCTTGGCTTTGGGGCGGAAGTTGCTCTTGGCGCGCGGTAGCTTCATCGCTTCACCACCAAGACTTTCGGTGAACTTTGAAAAATCGTCTTGCAGGGTTTCGTACCGCAGGACCGTATCGGCAACAATTATTCCATCAATAGAGTAAAGCTCAAAGGTCTTGCGCTCAGGACGATGTCGCGGCCATCGCACGTAACGCTCGAAAGGTGGCCGCTTTTCACTGGCGCGGAATTTCCAGAAGTAGAGGGATACTTCACGGTCCCAGGGATTTCGTACGATCGTGACCTTGCGAAAGGCGTCGAACACGAGCGGGTCCATGCACTGCCGGACTTTCGAAGCGGGCATGTGGTTGTAAAAGGTCAATCCCATATGGGACTTTCTGAGCCTGGCCATCTTTCTAAGGCGCCAGGAACGAGGGCGATACCTCTCTGGGATGGTACAATTTTGGGGCTGACAGCCGAGCTGTTGTTGTAACTCTTTGTCCTCCTCTCCCCACCCGGTAACAACGTCGTCCGGGCCGCAAATTGTGCTCAGCGCCATTTCTACACTGGTCCCTGCGCATTTCTGCGTTTTCAGGAATATGAAGTGATGCTTGTATGAAATGATCATCTTCTTTTCCAGGTTCCGAACTTCGCCATTTACTTACTTTCATATTCGAATAATAGGTAAACCTGCTGCGTTAAACCGGATTGGGATTGGCCCGGTTTGAAATAGTAAGTCAAGCCAAAATAAATCAGACAGCAAGCCTTTGCTGCCCGGTCTGGTAATACGGGCCTCTCAATAGTTTGGGTAGAGGCAAAATATGTGGCGGTATCTGTGCCCTGGCAGGGGTTTCATTGTACCCATTAAGTCTCCACTAAGTCCGGCCCCTAGCTTCCATGAAAAAAGGAGAGACCGAGTTGCCAATTACGAAAGGTTATAAACAGCTGATGGCTGAAGCCGCACAGCGGGTAAAGCTCGTCAGCATTGAGCAGGCCAAGGCACTGTTGGATGATCCCGACGTTCTTTTTGTTGATATTCGCGAGACGGGCGAGCTCAAACGTGAAGGTACGATCCCTGGGGCGTTTCATGCGTCGCGCGGCATGATCGAGTTCTGGGTAGACCCCGAAAGTCCTTACTTCAAAAAGAAGCTGGGCAATGCAAAAAAGATCGTCCTTTTCTGTGCCTCGGCGTGGCGTTCAACATTGACGGCAGCGGCGCTGGTAGACATGGGGCTCGACAACGTGAGCCACCTGGAGGGTGGGTTTTCGGCTTGGAAGAAAGCAGAGGCGCCGATCGCAGACTGGGATAGCCGGACACATACCACGGTCCAAAGAACGTGACCGGTTGACCAACTCCCTTGTGAGCTGCGCGTGCCGAAAGGGGTAGGTCCATACTGAAGCAAGCGAACTTCGACGACGTGTCGTGTCGGCACAACCTTCCCACACATACCCAGGTATCAGCTCGTGTAACCGCAAAAAGACCTTTACTGCAATCTCCATCACCATCTGGGCATGACCCTCAAAACGACTAGAATTATGAAATTCAGACGTTTTTGGGGGCGCCAAGGGCGCTCACCTTCATGTTTCCCTGGGAACAGCGCCCCGCCCCAGACCTTGGCACACTCCTGATCACGACAGGCAAAGACCATCCAGGAGCGTGAGATGACTGCAACAACCAACATCCCGGCCAAGATCAAGGATGCAGAGACCCGCACGGAGCTGCCGCCAATCCTTGAAGCCAAGGGCATCACCAAGGTGTTCGGTTCCGGCGACACCGAGATTGAAGTCCTGAAAGGCGTTGACATGCAACTCCGGCCCGGTGAACTGACCCTGTTGATGGGCCCGTCCGGTTCCGGCAAAACGACGCTCTTGTCGATCCTCGGCTGCATTCTCAGCCCAACGAAGGGCGAGTTGGTCATCAATGGCCAATCCACCAAGGGTCGCAACGCTGAAGGTTTGGCCAATCTCCGCCGCACCGAAGTTGGTTTCGTATTCCAGTCCTACAATCTTTTCCCTACACTGACGGCCCGCGAGAATGTCATGCTGGCGCTCGACGTGCGCGGTAGCCGCGGTGACGCGGTAAAGCAGGCTGAAGGAGCACTGCGCGCTGTCGGTCTTGGCCACCGCCTCGATGCCTATCCAAAGAAGTTGTCGGGTGGAGAGAAACAGCGCGTCGCCATTGCCCGCGCGCTTGCTGGTTCTCCAGCCGTTATCCTGGCCGACGAACCCACGGCTGCGCTTGATAGCGAGAATGGTGCCGCCGTCATGGCACTGCTTTCGGAGGTTGCCAAAGACCCGTCTCGCGCAGTCCTTGCGGTTACGCATGATCACCGCACGCTTGCTTACGCCGACCGGA
>JBKEAX010000296.1:0-2601 GCA_047972825.1 Hyphomicrobiaceae bacterium
GATGCAAAGGCTGCGTATCTTGCAGGAAAAGAACGCCTGGCGCTCGCAAAAGATACATTTGACCGGGAAAAGGTGCTGCAACAAAAGAACATCACATCAGAAAAAGCACTTTTTGCCGCGCGCACAGAATTTGCCGAAGCTCGAATTAATGTGCGCTTGGCCGAACAAAAACTGAATGCGCTCGGTATCGACAAAGAGCGGTTGCTCAAGATCGAAACGGAAGCAAACTCGGAACTGACAAGTTACACGATGAGATCGCCAATCAGTGGCGTCGTTATCAACCGGCATCTCGTACTAGGGGAATCAGTTGGGACCGACCGGGAGGCCTTTCTGGTCGCCGATGTTTCCGACGTTTGGGTGGATATCAGTATCTATCCCAGAGACCTTCCAAGTGTCGTTGCTGGATTGCCGGCCGAGATCAAGACAGACACGGGCTTCACTGCTACCGGAACGATTGATCACGTCACTCCCAATGTTTCAGAGCAGACACGCACGGCGACCGCACGCGTCATCATTGACAACAAATCTGGAAAATTCAGTCCCGGAATGTTCGTCAATGCAGCAATCAATACCTCGTCCGAGGTTGTCGCTCTGCGCATACCCAAATCAGCTCTGCAGTCTCACGAGGGAAATGACGTTGTTTTCATCAATGAGCACGGAGCCTTCGAACCCCGGCCGGTGAAGCTGGGGCGGCAGAACGGGAAATTCGTTGAAGTTATTGGCGGGTTGAAGCCAGGTGAACTCATCGTTGCGGAAGGCGCCTTTGTCATCAAGTCGCAGCTCTCCAAGGAGAGCTTTGACGATGGGCACAACCACTAGACCGTGCGGAGACTTGGGCAATGCACTCATTCCTTGAGTTTGTACTACGCCAACGGCTGCTGGTCTGCGTGCTGGGACTTGGCGTTCTGGTCGCCGGCTTCTTGAGCTATCGAGACTTGCCCGTTGATGCCTTCCCTGACGTGTCGCCAACACTTGTTCAGATATTTACCGAGACGGACGGATTGGCGCCCGAAGAGGTTGAACGCTACGTCACTTATCCTGTCGAAGTCTCGATGAACGGACTTCCAGGCCTGAAGGAAATCCGCTCGATTTCCAATTTTGGGCTCTCAGTCGTCAACGTCTACTTTGAAGATTCAACCGACATCTATTTCGCACGCCAACTTGTTGGTGAGCGATTGCAGCTTGCACGCGATGAGATCCCTCAAGGTTTCGGGGAGCCTGAAATGGGCCCCATCACCACAGGGCTTGGGCAGATCCTTTTCTACTTCGTCGAAAACACGATGGCTGGGAGAAGTGCTGAAGAGCTGCGCGAGGTCCAGGACTGGATCATAAAATTCAATCTTCAAACTGTACCCGGTGTGACCGAGGTTTTGTCCCTCGGTGGCCAGGTCAAGCAGTTTCAAGTCATTGTGAAGCCAGACGCCCTGCTGCGCTACAAGCTCAGTGTTGTCGATGTGGTCAATGCTGTCCGCGGAAACAATGGCAATGTCGGTGCTCAGTACATCGTAAAGAACTCCGAACAGTTCCTGGTCCGCTCCATCGGGCTGGCGCACAGCATCGCTGATATCAACAGCGTGGTTCTGAAGGTTGTCGATGGAGTTGCAGTTCGGGTTTCGGATGTCGCAACCGTTGAGATCGGTGGAGAGGTGCGCCAAGGCCTGGCGACCCTGAATGGTCAAGGTGAGATCGTCGCAGGCCTGGTCCTGAAGCTCATCGGCACCAATACTTCCAAGGTGATCGCTGATGTCAAGGAGCGGTTGAACAAGATCAACGAGTCCCTGCCACCCGGGATCAAGGTCGTTCCCTATTATGACCAGTCCAAACTTGTCCTTCGCAGTGTAGCTACAGTGGATGAAGCGCTTGCTCAGGGGATTGTACTGGTCATCATAGTTTTGTTGATCTTCATGGGTGGCTTCCGTCCCAGCATCGTCGTGGCTTTTGCAATACCATTCTCGATTGCCGTTGCTTTCATCGTGATGCAGGCCGTGGGTCTTTCCGCAAATCTAATGTCGCTTGGCGGTATAGCGATTGCGATTGGCATGATGGTCGATGGCGCAATCGTGATCGTGGAAAATGTCGATCGCTATATGCGCGCCCACCATCCTTCTCTTTCAAAACACCAGCTTGTTGCTCGCGCATGTGCGGAAGTTGTTCAGCCAATCGGGTTTGCGATCGCAATCATTATTGTCGTGTTTCTGCCTCTTTTCACCTTGCAAGGCGTGGAGGGAAAAACCTTTCGACCCCTGGCCTTCACGGTATCTCTGGCCATGTTTGGCTCCTTGATATTTGCCGTACTGATTGCTCCGGTACTCGCAGAAATGTTGATGTCGAGGCCCAAACCGCTTGAGGAAAATGAAACGCGTTCGGTTTCCTTTTCCGATCGCATCGTCAATGGCCTGATCTACATTTATCGACCTGTCATTCGCCTGTTCGTGAGATTCCGGTTCCTTGCCGTTGCGTTGGCCGGAGGACTGCTGGCGCTTGGATTGGTCATATTTCCACGCTTGGGATCGGAGTTCGTTCCTCGACTCAACGAAGGCGATTTGCTCGTTCGCATTACGATGGCACCTTCCATCGCTCTGGAGGGATCGCGGGAGGTCG
>JBKEAX010000302.1:0-4325 GCA_047972825.1 Hyphomicrobiaceae bacterium
CAGCCGAACTGATCAACACCTATGAGGATCTCGACACGCTGCTTGAGCGGGCTGGGGAGATCAAGCAACCCAAGCGCCGCGAGCGTCTCATCGAATTTGCCGATCAGGCGCGCGTTAGCCGCGACCTTGTTCGCCTGGCGCAGGATGTCGATATTGCAACGCCGCTCGAAGGTTTGGGTGTGCAGGATCCCAACGCGGGACCGTTGCTGGAATTTCTGCGATCAATGGAATTCTCCACACTGACCCGCCGCATTGCCGAGGCGCTGGGTGCTGATGTGCCGGATTTGCCCGAAGTTTCCGTCGGCGCAACGGTAAAGACGGGGCCGGGCTCCAGCAGTGGGTCAAAAGGTGTCGCCAATTCGAATAACAAGGGGGCAGCGCAAGCAAGTTCCAAAGGTACCGCCGCAGTGGGCACGCCGGCTGGAGGGGCTCAGGCCATGGCCGAATTGGCCCGCTCGGTCCCGGTCAAGCGCAGCGCATACGAAACCGTTCGCAGTAGCGACGCGCTGAAAGCGTGGGTTGCAAAGTGCCGCAACGCAGGGCGGTTCGCCTTCGATACCGAAACAACCAGCCTTGATGCCATGCGGGCCGATCTCGTTGGTGTTTCCATTGCAACCGCACCCGGTGAAGCCTGCTACGTGCCGCTTGGTCACATCGATGGTGAGGTTGACTTGTTCGGAGGCAGCGGTGGGCTGGCACCTGACCAGATACCGCTCAATGATGCGCTGGAAATTCTCAAGCCGTTGTTGGCTGATCCGTCAATCGTCAAGATCGGGCAGAACCTCAAATACGACATGCTGCTGTTACAGCAATATGGCGTTGAGCTGGCACCGGTCGATGACACGATGCTGATGTCCTACGCGCTCGACGGTGGGCGTGGTGGTCATGGCATGGATGACCTGGCCGAACGGCATCTGCATCATACCTGCATTTCGTTCTCGAAAGTGATCGAGCATGCGCCCGGCGCGAAAAAGTCGGAAAAAACATTTGCTGGCGTTCCCATAGACAAGGCCGCCGAATATGCGGCCGAAGACGCCGACATAACATTGCGCTTGTGGATGGTCTTGAAGCCGCGACTGGTCGCGGAGGGCATGGCGACCGTATATGAAACGCTGGAAAGGCCATTGCTACAAGTCATCGTCGACATGGAGCATGCCGGCATCAAGGTTGACCGGCAAATCCTATCACGTCTGTCGGGAACGTTCGCACAGCGGATCGGTGCGCTTGAAGAAGAGGTCTACGAGCTTGTCGGCGGCGAGCGTTTCAATCTCGGCTCGCCAAAACAGTTGGGCGAACTGTTATTCGACCGTTTGAAACTACCCGGCGGCAAGAAAACCAAGACCGGACAGTGGGAGACGCGCGCCGGGTTGCTTGATGACTTGGCCGGCAACGAGGAATTGCCGGAGGATGCGCGCCGGCTGATCAACAAGATGCTGGAGTGGCGCCAGCTTTCCAAGCTCCGCTCCACCTACACTGATGCGCTGCCCAATTTCATTCACCCCGAAACCAAACGCATACACACCAGCTATGCGCTTGCCTCAACAACGACGGGACGCCTGGCATCATCAGATCCCAACCTGCAAAACATCCCGGTTCGCACCACGGAAGGCCGCGAAATCCGCACAGCGTTCGTAGCGGAAAAAGGTCACAAACTCATTTCGGCGGACTACTCGCAGATTGAACTCAGGGTATTGGCGCATATTGCCGACATCCCGCAGCTTCGCCAGGCGTTCGCCGACGGTCTAGACATTCACGCCATGACGGCCAGCGAGATGTTCGATGTACCCGTTAAGGATATGCCGGGCGATGTGCGGCGGCGCGCCAAGGCGATCAACTTCGGCATCATCTATGGCATCTCCGCGTTCGGTCTCGCCAATCAGCTTGGCATTTCACGGGAAGAAGCAGGCGACTACATCAAGACGTATTTCAAGCGTTTCCCCGGCATCAAGGATTATATGGACGCAACCAAAACGTTTGCACGTGAGCACGGCTACGTCGAAACCATATTCGGGCGGCGTGTGCATTATCCCGAGATCAATACACGAAACCCGTCAATGCGCGGCTTCCTTGAACGCGCAGCAATAAATGCTCCAATCCAAGGCTCGGCAGCCGACATCATTCGCCGCGCCATGATACGCATGCCCGGGGCACTGGATGCTGCCAGGCTGAAGAGCACGCGAATGCTCTTGCAGGTGCACGACGAGTTGATTTTCGAGGTGCGGGAAGAGGACGTGGAAAAGACCTTGAAGATCGTGCGCGAAGTGATGGAGGGCGCAGCATTGCCTGTGGTCGCGTTCTCGGTCCCCATCAAGGTTGACGCCAAGGCTGCTGACAATTGGGAAGCAGCGCATTGAGTGCGTGGGTTGCCTCTTGAAATCCGTGCAGGTTAAGGCGCCAGTTGCACGAAGGGCTCGGTAAGGCATGGAGCTGGTCGACTGGCTGGTGATCGCGGTTTACGCAGGCGCCGTTTTGTTGCTCGGATATTTTGCGGCTGGACGAGCGAAAAGCGAAACCGACTATTTCCTGGCAGGCCGTCGCGAAGGTTGGGCACCGGTTGCTGCTTCTACATGGGCGACGAAACTCTCGGCTCTAACTTTTATCGGCGTTCCAGGCGCGGCGATCTCTGGCAATTTCGCCTACATGCAACTCTGGTTCGGGTCGTTTCTGGCGGCCTATGTAATCGGGGCTTTTCTTCTTCCTGAATTCTATCGTCTGAACGTTTCGACGGTTTACGAATATCTCCAACACCGTATCGGCCGGCGCGCGCGCCTTGCAGGAACGATCATGTTCATCATCAGCCGATGCCTGGCGAGCGCTGTCCGATTGGCTGGTTGCGCCATCGCGATTTCAGTATTCTTCGACCTGTCACTGGGTACGTCCATTGTAGCAATGGCCGCGATTGCAGCGGCTTACGTTTTAACCGGTGGGCTCAGGGCGGTGATCTGGACGGATGTCCTGCAATTGGTTCTGTTTCTTTCTGGAGCAGTGGCGGCGATCGTTTTCGTTGGGTTCATGGTCCCGGGAGGTTTCGGCGGGGCGGTCGAGACGGCAGCCCAGGCCGGAAAATTCCAGGTGTTCGACTTCAGCTTCGACGTGGCTGATCCCATGACGTTCTGGACCGGTAATCTATTTGCCTTTGTGCTTGGTATTGCAACGGGTGGTGCAGACCAGGACATTGCGCAACGCGCCTTGGCATGCCCCGATGCACGCACGGCGCGCATTGCGGTTCTGTCAGCCGGGGCAGCTGATCTCCTCTCGACGTTTCTTTTCTTGAGTGCCGGTGCAGCGGTCTTTTCCTACTATGCCTCCTTCCCGCAAGACGCGGTGACCTCGCTCATGGAACAAAGCCGTCACGACTATGTCTTTCCACACTTCATTCGCCACGAAATGCCCGCTGGCCTGCGCGGGCTTCTTGTGGCGGCCTTGTTCGCGGCGGCGATGTCCTCACTCGATTCCGCATTAAGCGGACTTGCCTCCTCGGCTTATTTCGACCTTGGGTTGGGGCAGAGGCTTGGTGCCGGTGCTGGCAAGGGTGGTACTGGGTCGCCAGGCAGGGGCGCGTTGATCGGGCCGCGTGTTCTCGTCGTGACCTTCGCTGCGATCCTGGCGCTCATTGCTTTCTGGTTCGGTGCTCAGCCCTCGATACTCTGGTTCGGCCTCAAGATCATGGGGTATACCTACGGCGGTCTTCTCGGCCTTTTCCTATTGGCCTTGCTGCTGCCTGGTCGTGCCATGGATCTGGCTAGCGCCATTGCCGCCTTCTCCAGTATTCCAGCCGTTATTATGGTGACGCAGTGGGGCGTCGGATTCGAATTTGCGCCTGTGCCATGGCCATGGGCGGTGATTGTGGGCACGGCGTGGACGTTTGCGGTTGCAAGAATGCTCGGGTTTTTGCAGCGAGCTTAGATACGCTTCATGGGTCTTTGGCCTTGCCGCATCGCGGCCAACATGACCTTTATTGTGTGTATAGAGCGATCGCGGTTCGCAGCGGTCGCTCGATAAAGAAAAGAAATGCACGGGAAGGAAAGCGGTAACTTGCGGATTAAATGGATCAAAAGCATCGGGCTGGTTGCCGCCGTCATGGCCATCTTCTCTCCGTATGAAGCCGTCTGGGCAGACGATACCCGCGCACCGCAGCTGGTGGCCCCGCCTCGCCTTGCGATAACGCGGCCAAAGGAGCCAGCGATGCTGAAGCCTGTGATCAATATTGCACCCGAAGTTGCAACCCGCGTTGGGCGTCAGGTGTTCTTGAACGAGACAGGCGGCGACCGGGACATGATCACCGCGTGGAATGCGGCAGAGGACTTCATGTCGCTCGGCATCGG
>JBKEAX010000379.1:0-4629 GCA_047972825.1 Hyphomicrobiaceae bacterium
GCGCGCGCGTCAATGATCGACGGCGGTCCGGATAGCAACTTTGACAGCCTGCCGCCCGCCTCCATGTCATACAGGGCCATTGCAGCTCCATCGGGAGGTAGCTCGATGCGACCACCGTTTGTCAGGCTGATGGACCAGCGCCGCCCGTTGACACGTTTGGCTTTTGCAAAGACATCGGCAAGCAGTGGGTAGCGGCCCAGCAGAACCATAAGTTCAGCGGCGTGTTCATTGGCCAGAGGGCCAGACACCACCGGCAAGTGCGTGACACTGGCCGCCGCAACCGTCTGCAAGATACGTCCCGACTTGTCGATCAACTGTTCCCGGCCATCGTGCCGCCAAACAGCAAACGCCGTCCGCTCGGTAATTTTAACATTGAGCTGGCTTGGGTAGACGCGCCGCACTTCCGCCGTTGCTACCCAAGGAAGCTGCTCGATGCGCAGGCGCGCTGCTTCGCTGTCAAAGCCTATGAGGTAACGTCCAGTGTCGAGATTGAGTGCCTTGAAGATTTCTTCGTCAGAGGTAAACCGTTGACCGGTCACAGCGACCTGATCGAGCCCAAGACCCGAGCCTTGTACGATGTCTGTAATGACGGGCGTGGCCTTGTTAACGAAATCCCGCCAGGGCAGCGCGCCTTCGTGCACGACAGCGGCGATTGCAACCCCCGCTGATACTGCAGAAAAAAGCAAAGCTGCCCGCTGCAAACGCGATTTGGACCGGCCACTGCGGTGCCTGCCATTGCTGCGGGAACGAATTCCGCCGTAAGCATTGGTAGTGCTGCGCGGGGAAGCGCTTTCACCTGATGCGATGGAAAGCCTCCATACGGGATCTGCATTGCCATCCGGGGGCGCTTGGAGGGGCGTTGCAGTTTGCGGTGGAGGAGCTTGCGACATGGGTGATCGAGACGATGGCACTTGCCGCCGCCGATCCAATCCAGACCCATATCCTACCTGTTGCAACTCGCGTCCTCTATGATCCATCGAACCAGCGTACCCAATGGCCAGCCTGCGTGCTGCGCCAACTCCGGAACCAGCGACGTTGCTGTCATCCCAGGTTGCGTATTCACCTCCAGGCAGATCAACTCACCGGTCCCTCCGGGCGTATCGTCGAAACGAAAATCAGCACGCGAAACCCCGCGGCAACCGAGCGCCTGATGCGCCATGAGGGTTAATTTCCGTATGGAATGGTAAACATCTGGTGAAAGACTTGCTGGTAACACGTGTTTTGATCCGCCAGCGCCGTACTTGGCCGCAAAATCGTAGAACGGCAGGTCATCGCGCGGCACGATCTCGGTAATGTCTGTAACGAAATCGCCGATTACACCGCACGTGAGTTCGCGTCCGGCGACGAATCGCTCGACCATTACGATCTGCTCGGGGTCGTCATGGCCGAGGATTGCCTCAGACATGGCATTATCGCCCGGCCGGACGATGACTACCCCAACGCTTGACCCTTCATCTACGGGCTTCACCACGTAGGGCGGTGGGATTACGTGGCGAGAAGCCGCCTCCCGCCGCGTTACCAGTTCGGCATTGGCAACTGGAACGCCGGCGGCGGCCATGACCGCCTTCGCACGTTCCTTGTGCATAGCGAGCGCCGAGGCCAGTACACCGGAGTGGGTGTATGGGATCCGCAGGAATTCGAGAATGCCCTGCACCTCACCGTCTTCGCCGTGACGACCGTGCAGTGCGTTGAAACACGCTTCCGGCTTCAGTTCCATTAATCGCTGCGGAAGGTCACGGCCAACGTCGATTCGCGTTACCGCATAGCCTTCACCTTCGAGTGCAGCAGCGACCTCATTGCCGGAATTGAGCGACACCTCGCGCTCAGCGGACAATCCTCCCAACAAAACGGCAATGGAATTGCGCGTGCGGTCTGGTGCGGGGCCGAGCTGCGACATCATATAGAGGTCCTGATTTTTTGTGTTCCTTCGGTCTTCGGCACACATCACCTCGCATGCGGAGAAGACCGTTTGTTTCTCTGGTTGTGTATCATATTCAACAGGCTCCGCCAGCCGGCCCTTTGCGCAGGCGAAAGAGTAGCATCGCGGCCATGCCGTGCCCGGTGCTCGACTGCCCGCAACCATCGCCGCGTTTCGCGCGGCAGATTGACCGTCTCATTGACAACCAACCCTGCAATGATCTGCCGCTGATGCGATCTTAGAATGTGTGTCTTCTTCTTGCGATGAAGCCGGTAGCCTTCGGCACCCACGATCTTTGACGCATTGCGGATGATTTCTTCCACCATACCGGTACGTTCGTAGCCTATCGAGAAGGTAAGGTCGTCGGCATAGCGCGAGAAGCGAGCATCGCTGCCGCACACTTGCCGCAACATGGCTTCAAGGCGCGCATCCAAGCGAAAGTTGACGAGGTTCGACAGGCGTGGGCTGGTTGGCGCACCTTGCGGCAAGTGCCCTTTGTGTGTCGTCAACCTCACCAAAAGCCGGCTTGCTTTGCGGTTCCAGCCAATGAACCTGAAATATTGATAAAGACGTTTGGAGGACGTGCTGGGAAAAAAGCCAACGATGTCGAGCCTTATGACAACAGCCTGGCCACAGTGCTGTTGCGCGTGATCGACGATAGACCGCCCGCGTTCGAAACCAAAAACGCAGTGATGTGTTTTCAATCCCGTGAGAAGGCGCCTGAGTATCAGACGCTGCATGCGCTTCAATGGCTGATCAGGTGCGTCAATCGTCCTGAACCCACCTGAGCGCTTTGAAATACGGAAGCTGTGATAGCGCGGCGCGAGCGATTTCAGCGCCGATGGATCCACCTTGAGACGTGACGCAAGGTCTTCGATAGTATGGCCTGGATCGAGACGCCTGGATATCCAGCCAAACAGACCCATCGCGCGCGCTCCAACTGCATTCCCAAAATGGTGAGGCGGGCGATGGTCGCCATCGCCCGCCCGCCCTGGCCATTCACGAAGTGCGACTTCGAGAATCTGATTGAACCGTCCGGAGCATCCAGACGAGGCGACGAAACATCGCCCTTCGCTCTGCATTTGAGCGACGCCAAGGCTGTTACGATTAACCGATGCAGCGCCCGCCCTGTCAATACGCCAGATCGTGTTCAAGCTTCGTGGAATCACCAACATGATCTAGGGGCCGGACTCTAAGCTGTCTGAACCGCTGTACACTTCAGCTTAACACCTAGGTGCCGTCATCGGGGCAGCCGTTAAGACACGCCTGCACTTGCGCTACAGAATAAAAAAAGCTGGACAACCTGAGGGTTGTCCAGCGCAGGTCGCGGATGCCCTTGTGTTTGACCAAGGCGAGCGCTTGTTGAAGGTCTTTGCAGCTTTCCTCAGCTGGCCTTCTTCTGCCCCGTCTTTATTTCGTCGATCTTTCTTTCCCACTTCATGGCCTGAGCAAACGCCAGCAGTTCTTCGTCCGGCATATTGATCGTCTCTTTGGGGCCCGGATAGTCGCGATCAACGACATCTTTCATGTAGCGCGTGATCACGTCTTCCATGATGGGGATGAGATCGGTGTAGATCCGTGAGTGCTTTGGAACGTGCTCTTCCCAAAGGTGGAACAGATCAGACGAAATGATATGCACGCCATCAGCACGATTACCGGCACCAAGGCTGATAATCGGAATCGGCAGGATTTCAGCCAGATACTCGGCCACTTCCGATGTCGTGACTTCGCACAGGATCGAGAAGCACCCGGCATCATACATGGCCTTGGCGTCGTCAATCAGCTCCTGAGCACGCTTGGATGTCTTGCCCTGGGCAATAAACCCGCCAAGCTGCGGCATGCGCATCGGCGTGATACCAATGTGGCCCTGCACGGGAATGCCTGCGTTGACGATGGCTTCGATGTTAGGTGCGTGATGGCGGTTGCCTTCACACTTCATGACTTCCGCATTCGCCTGTTGTACGAAGCGGCCCGCATTCTCAATCGCCTGCTCTTTGGAAACGTGGAAGCTCCAATAAGGCATGTCGACCATGCGCAAACCGTATTTCGAGCCGCGATCGATGGCTTGCGCCATCATCATGACTTCCTCGAAGCTGACTGTAACCGTGCTCTGATGCCCAAACAGGATCATGCCACCGGTGTCCGAAACGCACAAAATGTCCATGCCTAGCCGGTCAGACACAATTGCCGTTCGGTAATCGTAGGCCGCAAGCTGGGTGATCGGCTCACCCCGCTTCTTCTTCGCCATCAGAGTATTGATGGTGACCTTTCTGCGTTTCGCCTGCTCGGCCATGGCGCTAATCTCCCAAGGAAATGTATGTGTTTTTTCGTTCGCAACGGGGCCGGCCCGTACATCGAACCAGCAATCCGCCACGACAATGGGCCGTCCAAGTACATGCGAAGTCAAATGAGCAAAAGCTATTTGGCGTTTGCCACGACCTATGAATGGCTCGCCTTCGCATTGCGAATTAGGGTCCGGACCCAATAGCCCGGACTGTCTTGGACCTATTGTTATTGAGTCCGGACCCTAGAGCCACGGTCCGCGTGGCCGCTTTTTCTGAGGATCGAAGTAAGGGCGCGATACCCGGCGAATGTTGAAAAATTGCCCGGTGGGATCATGCAATGGGCAGGAGCTATTATCACGCTCCCGCACAACGTAACCCAGCCCCAGAACGCCCTTCGCTTGCGTACTAAGGCACGCGGACGTGACT
>JBKEAX010000418.1:0-2635 GCA_047972825.1 Hyphomicrobiaceae bacterium
TCCATTGCGAAAATGCGCGCCATGCCCGGTCAGGACGCCCAAGATGAAAGGTCGATGACAGCAATCCCACGCTGAGCAGCGCAAGCGCCAGCCCAACCGAAACAAGAGTGAAAACCGGATCAGCCGGCAGGTACGACAAAGCGTTAGCAAGTCCAAGCCAAACCAAAAGACCCAGCCCGGCACCTGATGCCGTCGTAAAGAAAATAACAGAATAAGCAGGATGCATAGTTTGTGTCCTTTGCCGCGCCAACCCGCCGGGCGTTCTAGATCGTGTTCACTTTTCACGGACCCGCGAACACGATCTATTTTCTTTTATTTATGAGCATGTTCTTCACGCCGAACCGCGCACACTTCGGCTGAACATGCTCTAGCGCGTCAGCATCTTGTCGGCCCATTGAAAGAGCCGTTCCAGTTTGGAGCCGTCTGCCGGCATCGTGCCTCGCTGGGAGGCGGCAGAAGCGTCGTCAAGCGTGACAGCGTCGCGCTTTGGCCGTGGCGGCAGATATTTGTTGACCGGCTTGAACCCCATTTCCGGCAGCAGGTCGTATCCACCCCGCTCCTTCGTCAACTTCGAAACGTTGCTGCTGGGATCGGCAAAATCACCGAAGTGGCGCGCACCCGTGGGGCAAGCCCGCACGCAAGCGGGGATTCGATCTTCCGGCTTCAGGTTTGTGTTGTAGATCCGATCGACGCATAGCGTGCATTTCTTCATCACGCCTTCGGCGTAATCGTATTCACGCGCACCATAGGCACATGCCCACGAGCAGAGCTTGCAACCGATGCACTTGTCAGGATCAACAAGAACGATGCCATCCTCTTGCCGCTTGTAGGAAGCGCCGGTGGGACAAACCGTAACACAAGCGGGCGTCTCGCAATGCAGACAAGAGCGCGGAAAATTGACCGTGCGGGAAGCACTGCCATCGCCAACCTCATAGGAATGGATGCGATTAAGCCAGGTGCCGTGCGGATCACGCCCGTAAGGATCCATATCGGAAAGGGGGGCGGAATACCCACCCGTGTTCCATTCCTTGCAACTGGTCGCGCACGCCTGGCAGCCAACGCACGTATCCAGATCTATAACGAGGCCAAGTTTCTTGTCCGTCGTCTCCGGCAGCATGGTCATGAGCGCGCTGTTTCCGCGTCACAGCGGAAATCCTTATATTGGGTGAATGTGCAAAGCGTCATTACTATTTGAAACGGCAGGCGATCAAGCCTGAACTATCTGGGGTTGCCGACGGGGGCGGCTCAAAATATTTAATTTTATCTCTTTCCTTATTGGCAATGCCGCAAGTTTTTTTGTGTTCGCGATTGGCCGGGCCTTCGAAGAGCACCTATTCCAGCAATTATAACTGGTAAATTCGACCCCCTGCCAGCAGCCTTGTATATCATCCGTCGTTACTGGAACAATATATCCTTTTGCCTGCCGCCGGGTTAGGGTCCGGACCCTAGGCAAGCAGCCCCTGCTTTGACCACAACTTAAGTTTTCACGCAGTGGTCACCTTGCCCGGTTGCAAAACATGTGTTCGAACTGTTCAACAGTTTAACTGGTCATGATCGCCTGCGCGATTTGCCGTTCACTGAATCATAAGGTTCTGCAGATGTCACCCTCGACCGCTTCCATCCAACCCGCCATTTCCGATTTCGCCGGCGGAGAACTTCTTTACCACGTTGGCGACGATGGCATCGCCGTCGTAACCTTGAACCGGCCTCAGGCACGCAATGCCTTGACGCTGGCCATGTATGAAGCATTGGGGAAAATCTGCGGAGGTATCGCTCCAGGAGGGCCGGTCAAAGCCCTGGTCATCACCGGTGCTGGCGAAAAGGCGTTTGGAGCGGGCACGGACATCACCACCTTCCGTGATTTCAAGACCCGGGACGACGGCTTGGCCTATGAATCGAAGATGGATGCAATCCTTACAACCATCGAAAAAACCCCGGTGCCAACTATTGCAGCCATCGCTGGCGCGTGCACAGGTGGCGGAGCGGCCATTGCGGCGGTCTGCGATATCAGGATCTGCACCGGTGATTTGCGTTTCGGTTTTCCGATCTCGCGCACGCTTGGCAACTGTCTCTCGATGAGCAATCTGGCGCGGCTCGCCACATTAATCGGCGCAGCACGCACCAAGGAAATTCTGTTCACAGCTCGCCTGATTGAAGCTGAAGAGGCAAGTGCCATTGCTCTCGTCAGCGAGGTGCTGCCCGATCACGCCACATTGATGGCAAGGGCACAGGAACTCGCACATCAGCTTTCCAGCCACGCCCCTCTGACCCTGCGGGCCACCAAGGAAGCGCTGCGGCGGCTTGCCGATCCTGGTTTTGATGGCAACGATGAAGACCTCATTGCGCTGTGCTACACATCGCGTGATTTCCGCGAAGGAATGGAAGCGTTTCTTGCGAAGCGCAAGCCTGCGTGGAGTGGAACGTGAATTCAGCGTGACCGGCGGCAAATACGATTGCACGGCACCCCATCCCGGTCACCGTCAAGCGATGTTACCCCGCATTGCGTGAGATAGAAGCGGGCTTCGTCACACGACCTCATTTCACGGCATGTCCGCTTCCCTTCGCATGCGAAGTCTGCCGTTTGGTGGCCTGGCGAATTTTGCCCTGGCGAGGGGCGATTGTTTCCAAGTCCTGA
>JBKEAX010000427.1:0-4897 GCA_047972825.1 Hyphomicrobiaceae bacterium
GCCAGCGATACGGTGCGTGCCTTGCGGTTCGCAGAGGTGGTGGTCTTGATGATCGATGCAGAACGTCCGTTTGAGCATCAAGACCTGACCATCGGCGATATGATTTCCAGTGAAGGCCGCGCCATTGTTGTTGCTATCAACAAGTGGGATCTTGTCGCCGACAAGCAAAAACTACTCAAGGATCTGCGCGAAACCATCGCGGATAAACTCTCGCAGGTTCAAGGCGTGCCCATGGTGACGATTTCGGCGCTGGGTGAGAGAGGTCTGGACCGATTGATGGAAGCAATTGTTTCGGCACACGATACGTGGAACCGCCGTGTGCCGACGCCCGATCTTAACCGCTGGCTGCAAGAGGCCGTCGCCCGGCACGCTCCGCCTGCGGTAGGCGGCCGTCGCATTCGTTTGCGCTACATGACGCAGGTTTCGGCGCGACCGCCGACCTTCGTGGCGTTTTGTTCACGCCCTTCCGAATTGCCCAAATCCTATCTTCGCTACCTCACCAACAGCTTGCGGCAGGTTTTCCAACTGCCGGGGACGCCAATTCGCCTTGGCTTGAAAAAAGGCGAGAACCCCTACGCCCCTACAGGAAGACGCAAAAAGTCCCGGCGTTCCTGAGAGTTACGTCCTGGGCCTGGGTATTTCCACACTCCAGGACGAGAGCCGGGATGACGTGTCGCACTCGCCTAAGCCATAATTCCTGCCTAAGTACGCGCCGGATCAAGCCGGGGAAGCTTGCAAAACAAAGGATCGTAAAGCCGATGAACAAGGCAATTCGTACCGCCCTGGTGGCTGTGTTGACCTCAATGAGCGTCTATGCAGCCGACACTGTTGTTCTGTCGCCCGGTGCCGAAGCAGCGTCGGGGCCATACAATGCGCGCGTGCGCCGCGCTTGCAAAAGCGACTACAATCGCTTTTGTCCTGGCAAATCGCTGTACGGCACCGAGATTCGGCGCTGCATGCAGTCAGCTGGCAGAGCCATCTCAAAAAAATGTATTCGTGCCTTGGTGGACGCTGGTGAGATTCCGCGGAGTATGTTGAAGAAATAATTTCGCCCCGGCGGCAGCTGGCGCATTGCATCGGAATCGCAGCGGGCGGGAGTATCACGGCAAACCCTAAGAGGCCGCAACTCTCACCGCCCGCACGGGCGTCAACCATTGGTGTGGCGCCGCTCCGGACTGCGGGATATAGGCGGCTGGGTTTTACGAATCAACCCCTATTGGCTTTGAAAATCAGCGTCGAGGCAAATTTGATTGTTTCGGGCGGCAGCGGGAACGTCTGCATCAGGTATGCTTGATGAGAAAAGCACATCTGAGGCAGATTGCTTGCGTTGTGGCTGTTGTCTTTCGCGAAAGTTCATCAACCGAGGTGTTAGGTGAGCGATCAAAAACCAGATGTTCTGTTTTATCATCTTGAGCGCCAGCCGCTTGAGCGCGTCCTGCCGAGCCTGTTGGAAAAAACCATTGAGCGTGGTTGGCGGGCGGTGGTTCAATCGGGCTCACAAGAACGCCTGGAAGCGCTTGATCTCACGCTATGGACCTACCGTGACGATAGTTTTTTGGCGCATGGCATGGGCAAGGACGGCAACAGTGAGCATCAGCCGATCTATCTGACAACTGGTTCTGAAACGCCGAACGGTGCGGGGGTTCGCTTCTTTGTTGATGGAGCTTGCGCAGAAGACTTCGATGGCTTTGTTCGGCTCGTCTACCTGTTTGATGGCAACGATCCAGATGCCGTCGCAACGGCCCGTTTGCAATGGACGGCTGCCAAGAAGGCTGGCTGTGCCGTGACCTATTGGCAGCAATCACCATCGGGCGGTTGGAAGAAGAAGGCATAGGGTCCGGACTCTAGATCACCGGGCATTTATCGTTCGCTGCTTGGCATGGAATTTAAAGGGCACATGGGCGCAAGGGCCTATTCATAAACGTGAATTTCATATGCAAGCCATTGTATTGCTAGACCTTCTTCAAACTTGCGAAGGGTGAGACTTTGGTCGATACTCATGTTGCTACGATCTGACGCATTCAGGTTGAGCGAATGGCCGTACCGCATTCGAGACCGCCTGCGCGATGCAATTGAAGTTTGCGCCAATTTTTCCCCTGACTGCACGCCCTGACTGCAGCGCGTCTCCGACCCCCTGCGAGGCTCGATCCGACGGCCGTATTCCCACGTGGAGACCTTAGGAGAAGCTTGATGCGCCAGACTGGCATCGTGAAATTTTTCAATACGCAGAAGGGGTATGGATTCATAACCCCTGATGACGGCGGCAAGGACGTATTCGTTCATGTCACCGCGGTTGAGCGTTCCGGAATTGGTTCGCTTAACGAGGGCATGCGGATTTCATTCGAAACCGAACCCGACAAACGCGGCAAGGGCCCCAAGGCCGTTGAGCTGAAAGTTGAAGCGTAGCCTGCCATTTTGAATTTGGTTGGCGGGAAATTGTTCGCAGTGTTTTGCAATCTGGATCAGGTAACGCTGATGCAGGATGCGACGGAGCGAATTTCTGCACCATAATACACGGCCTGAGTGTTGCTGACCGTGGCCAGAGAGCCTGCACGTCACCACATGGCCACATCTTTTAAGAATTCGGGCGTTCAGGCATCACGTGGTGATAGCCTAAACCACAAAATTTCGGGCAATCTGCACGCATCGCTGCCATTGAGAGAGAGGTGCATGATGCCGCAGCTCAGTTTTAAGATTCTTGGGGGGCTCGTAGCTTCAGCCGCGCTGATCTTTGCCAGTACGGTTGCCGAGGCCAGGGGTTCTTGTGTTGTAAAATCCGCCGAAGGGACAGGTGTGAGCAAAAAAGCTGCTCAGTTCCAGGTCGATGAGGCATTGCTTCAGGCCGTTGACTGGGGCGCCTGGGCAGCCTGGATGTCGTCTGGCACGACCCCTGGCTATAAATTCGGCAAGCGGAAGTATCGCTGCAAAGCAGGCGGGCTTGGCGTCAACTGCCGAGGAACGGCGCGCATCTGCAGAATATAGAGTCTCTACTTCGAGCAGTTCAGCCTGGGTTTGGTTGCGCGTCAGCTTCCAGCAGCTGCGGGAAGTTGTTTTTGGATTTTCATTGATGGGAGTTAGACAATGACGTTCTCTAAGAAATCAGGTGCTTTGCTTGCTGCGGCAATTGTCATGGCTGCATGGTCAGCGCCAGCTTCGGCCAAATGCGTGCGGGCAGGCGGAAAGGCTGTCAACATGTTTCCCAACGTTGCCAAGTACATGGCAAATGTCGCGCTCAAGAATTCGATCGCGTCGCACGGTTGGAAGTCGGCTGGTAAAATCAGGCAACGCTGCACGAGTGACGGCGTGATGACCACATGTGTATCGAAGCAGCGGGCCTGCAATTAGGGTCCGGACCCTAAGGCGCTTCCCGATATCCCGATCAATTCAGGATCGGCCGTGATTACAATCGTGTCGCCCGCCACACTAGTGCGCGGGCGACGCTTTTGCTCCAAGGAGTTCTATTCGGCTGAGCTTATCAGGATCGTGCCAGCATCCGCTTCAGGATGCCGATGATCACCATCACAACGCCACCGCCTACGCCGCCGCTGGCTACCTCAGCCAGGATCGAGCCGATATCCAGCGCACCGCCACCTGATTGCATTCCCAGAAGCCCACCAAGAATCTGGCCGCCAAGTCCGCCGCCAATAATGCCAGCAAGCGAGTTGCCGAGCATCCCCAAGCTTAGCTTCTTGAAAAGTGAGCCTGTGAGGTTGCCACCGACCGCTCCACTCAAGAGCTGAATAATCAATGTTGTTGGATCCACCGGTTTCTCCGCATGTTACGCTGGCCTAAAGAAAAAGGCCGTTGGATCCAAGGTTTCACAGGCCTGACAAACCGTCTAGCCAGCCTGTTTGCACAATTGATTTCCCTAGCTGGAACAGAATGATAACGCTGTCAGCGCCGTGGTGCTTGGGAGACACGGGGGGCGTAATTCGTGGAATGATTACTGTTTATTCAACGTTTCGTTGACGAATACGTTTATCCTGTGTGCAATCCGTGCAGGTTTTGAGAGAGGCTGAATGTTATGACGCGTTTCGTTTTGGCGACGGTTGCTGTCTTTGCAATGATGGCGCTCCCGTTTGCCGCACCCGCCGATGCAGGCGGCCGTTACCATCGCTATTCTGACAGCGGCTCGCATCCCAAGTCGGGGTACTATCGCGGAAAGTCTGAGGTGCGCGGCTACCGGAAGCGCCGTGGCGGCTATTCCTATTCCAAGGAAGATACGATCAACACCTACGGTGACTCTCGTGGCCGATTTGGTGCTTCGAACTCACTGCGCGATCCGTCAATGGATACGCAGACGCGGTCGGGGCCGTTTGACCATGGCTTTTTCTTCAACTCACCGACGGGTTCGTTTGGCGGTGATTCACCTTACATGAACTGATCGCTACAAGCAGTTCATTAGCCGCAGAAAATTTAGCATGCAATCAGTGCTTGGCAGGGCGCGTTCCTATGTGGAACGCGCCCTGTGCATTTTCGTGATGCACCTAGGGTCCGGACCCTAAGGCTGGTTGGGGAATTGCAGTAGCCGACGGCAATGGACTGCTCGGGGCTCGATGAATGGGTTGCGTCCAGCAGCATCATCGTTAAACGGTGTTTCGTTGGTTGAATTGGCTGTAACTGGGTCTGAAACGCCCTAGGCAGCCAATTGAGCTGGCCTTATAGGTAGCTGATATCTTAAGTCTGAAAATCATTGGTACGGGAGATTCTGCAATGACGTGTCGTTCCATCGCGGCTGCAGTGGCATTTGTATTGGTTACGGTTGCTGCAGTTGCACCAGCAGAAGCCAGAAAGTGCACGCGGTTGGGTTTTTCGGTCAATGACTACGGCAAAGTAGGACCGACCAACGACGCCAAGAAGCTGCTGGACAAGTACATCGCGACGTGGACGGCAGAGC
>JBKEAX010000511.1:0-1887 GCA_047972825.1 Hyphomicrobiaceae bacterium
CTTGGCGTGCAAAAGGCCAAGGTTGCAGGACGAGTTCGCTACATTGGTATTGCGTTAAAGAGCGATAAGGGCCAGACGGAGGATAAGAATTCGACGGCCTTCAATGTAAAGGCCGCCTGACGAGATCAGGTTTCGGTAAAGAGCCGCCGCAAGGCGGCTCTTTCGCGTTTGCAGGCCAATATCCTTTCTTGGGCCTTTTATTATGAATTGAACTTCTGGCAAGGCGGCGAATGCCGCCTTTTTTGTTTGTCGAGCGCGCTACATTCGTGCGACCAGAACGCCCGGCGATAATGGGTGAGGCGGCTTGTTGGCAATCACCATTTGTCCACCGCTGCAACAGCAGGCTACATTTCTTGGCGGAACGCAGTCCGCCCGCTGAGCACGATTTCTTATGACTACGAAGACAAGTATTGAAAAGAACATGACGCTTTCGGCAAGTGAGTTTGCCAAGAGCCTTGCCGCGTTTGCAGGAGCTGACGTCGTCATCGTTGGCGGCCGCGCGACAATTCCGCTTGGACATGACGGTTACATGGCGGAAATCATCTACCACCCGCTGCCACTGCGCCGCGTTGGCGGATTGCTTGAGTTGCCGCAGGCGAGGATCAGCATCATTCTGCCAAGCGTAGCGACCGCAATTCAGTCAGATTTTTTGCGGCGTTTCGACATCGCGTTCCAGCGCGGCGGCGGATAGCCATTGCGGCGCACCAGGGCCACCACTTGGAAACCTGCGGCCGTGCGAATTTGCTCTAAACATTCCGAATGTGTTGTGGTCTGAGGCGGCGCTTCTGGGCCGCCTCAGATTGATCGATCAGGCTGATCAGGCTTGCGTTGCGCCATGTGACGGATCTGCATGAGGCTTAGCCTTGCTTCCAAATCCGATCATGGAGAGCTTGCGGCATAGCACGTAGAAAACCGGCGTGAAGATAAGGCCGAAGAACGTCACCCCGAGCATGCCTGAGAACACCGCGACACCGAGAGCCTGGCGCATTTCCGCGCCCGCGCCTGTTGCAATCACCAGCGGCACGACGCCGAGGATGAACGCGAACGATGTCATGAGGATCGGGCGCAAACGGAGACGCGCGGCCTCGACAGCAGCCTCCCAGCGGTCGCTTCCCCGCGCTTCCAGGTCGCGCGCGAACTCGACGATCAGGATGGCATTCTTGGCCGCCAGACCGATAAGCACGACGAAGCCGATCTGCGTGAGAATATTGTTGTCCATGCCCGCGATGTACACACCCGTAATGGCGGACAACAGACACATCGGGACAATCAGAATGATCGCGAGTGGCAGTGTCCAGCTCTCGTATTGTGCTGCAAGCAAGAGGAAAACGAAAACAACAGCGAGAACGAATGCGAGAATGGCTGTGTTGCCAGTGTTTCTTTCCTCATAGGCTATCTCGGTCCATTCAAAGCTGATGCCGTCCGGCAGAACCTCCGCCGCCAGCCGCTCCATGGTGTCGAGTGCCTGGCCCGAGCTGTAGCCGGGTGCGGCACCACCAATGATGGCAGCTGCTGGATAAAGGTTGTAGCGCGGTACACGGGACGGCCCGGCAATGTATTTTACGGTTGCAATCGAGCCCAACGGAACCATGTGCCCCTGGTCGCTACGCACCTTTATACGCAGCGCATCTTCGGCCGTCAGGCGGTAGGGCGCATCAGCCTGTGCCGTGACGCGGAACGTACGACCCAGGTAATTGAACTCGTTGACGAATGACGAGCCTATGAAAACCTCCAGTGCCTCAAACAAACGCGAAATAGGCACATTGAGGCGCTCGGCTTTCTCACGATCGATGTCGAGGTAGACTTGCGGTGTATCGGTGTCGAAGAACGTGATGACCGAAGTGGCCGCAGGGTTCTCCGGAGAATTTGCCGCAAAAGACAAGGCGC
>JBKEAX010000536.1:0-4360 GCA_047972825.1 Hyphomicrobiaceae bacterium
CGGGGGCATCGGAGCCTCCCCGGCGGCGCGTGGTTGTCGCAATGTCGGGCGGCGTGGACTCATCTGTAGTCGCCGCACTCATGAAGGCGGCTGGTCACGATGTTATTGGCATTACATTACAGCTATATGACCATGGCGAAGCGAGTGCCAAGCCGGGAAGCTGCTGTGCGGGCCAGGACATTCATGACGCCCGCCGGGTTGCCGAGCTGCTCGATATTCCCCACTACGTGCTTGATTATGAAACGCGGTTTGCCGAGCGCGTGATTGGAGAGTTTGCCGACAGCTACGTTTCGGGTGAGACGCCAATCCCTTGTGTGACTTGCAACAGCGATATCAAGTTTGGTGACCTGATGGCGACCGCCTGGGATCTGGGCGCCGACGTCCTGGCAACAGGACACTACATCCGCCGGGACGAGGGACCGCATGGCCCAGAACTGCGCCGAGCCGTCGATGCCGATCGCGACCAGAGCTATTTCCTATTCTCCACAACCCGTGAGCAGCTCGACCGGCTTTGGTTTCCGCTCGGTGCCTTGCCCAAGTCCGAGGTGCGACGGATAGCGGAAGAACTTTCCCTTCCGGTCGCCGGCAAGCCAGACAGCCAGGACATTTGTTTCGTGCCGACAGGCCGCTACACTGACGTTATCGAGCGGCTGAAGCCAGGAGCCTTGCAACCCGGTGATATTGTGCATATCGATGGGCAGCGCCTTGGGCAGCACTCAGGCATTATCAACTACACGATCGGTCAGCGGCGCGGTCTGGGCATTCCTGCACCTGAGCCCTATTACGTTGTCAGGCTCGACGCTGAACGCAATGAGGTGGTTGTTGGGCCGCGAGCCTGTTTGCTGACCGAAGCGGTAATCCTTCGTGACGTGAACTGGCTGGGGGATGCCCCTCTGGCAAAGGCCGCCGAACACGGCTTGGAGCTACACGCGCGGGTCCGCTCAACACAAGCGCCATCGCCCGCAACACTCTTCTCAGACCAAGACGGCACTGTCCGGGTTCTTCTGGGTGAAGGAATCGAGGGAGTTGCAGCGGGGCAGGCATGCGTATTTTATAGCAATGGTGATGATGATGCACGGGTTCTGGGCGGCGGCTTCATTGCACGAGCCGTTCGAAAGTACAGAGCACCGGAAACTGATGCATCACAATCAGCCGGGAAAATCAGCAGCGGCAGCGATGAAAACGTCGTTGGCCGCGCCTCCGCAGGGGGCATGGGGTAAGTATCAGCGAGGAGCACCAAGAGCATGAGGACGATGGACCAGACAGTCGCGCGTCGCCGCGGACCCATCTTGCAACGCGATGGCGGCAAGATCGTCGGAATCGGCCACATTGATGAGAGCGACGTCAAGGATGCTTACCGTCGCTGGGCCCCTGTCTATGACCGCACGTTCGGCATGATCGCAGCGCAAGGGCGCCACAATGTCGTGGAAGTCATCAATCGCATGAACCCTGGCCGCGTTCTGGAAGTTGGCGTGGGAACCGGTTTGTCCCTGCCTGACTACAACGCCCATCATGAAATCGTAGGCGTTGATCTTTCGCCGGAGATGCTTGAGAAAGCCCGCGAGCGCGTGATCGAGGAAGAGCTTGATAACGTCACCGGCCTGCATGAGATGGACGCCGGAGAATTGGACTTTGATAATTCATCTTTCGACATTGTCGTGGCCATGTTCGTCATGACCGTCGTGCCGGATCCAGAAAAGGTCATGCGTGAACTGTCTCGCGTGACGCGCCCAGGCGGCCAAGTCATTCTGGTCAATCATTTCAGCCAGGAAGAAGGATTGCGTGGCTGGGTCGAAAGGCGCATGGCACCGTTCGCTGATAAGATTGGATGGCGTTCCGTTTTCGATGTTGACCGTGTCATGGTCTGTAACGAGCTTTCACTCGCCGAACGCCTTTCAGTACGCCCGTTCGGTTTGTTCACGATGATGCGCTTCGAAAAAAGCATTGATGCCCTGGAGCAGCCCGTCGCGGCCGAGTAGAGAGGTTTCCCTACAATGGGGACATTCTACTACCGGTAGGTAGGGCGAACGATGTGGGTTGCCCCAAAATCAACCGTAGTTTCTGGGCGCGGGCCTGCCATGGTCACGCGCCCCGTTTTTTTGCGGAGCACCGGTTTTTTTGGGAAGGTCCACCTGTCCGGCCCCTGCACGATGCAAACGCAGCATTGGAAACATTATCCTTTGGCGGCGCGGAGCCTTGACAGCGCGAGGCTAGCGTCCTTATAGGACACGGGGTTCAGCGGCGGAGTAGCTCAGCTGGTTAGAGCAGCGGAATCATAATCCGCGTGTCGGGGGTTCAAATCCCTCCTCCGCTACCACCCAACACCCCCAAGCCGTTACCACTCCCCCCGACTATCCGCGCATTGGGGAATACCGCCTTTTCCAGCAAGGCGGAGAGCTTGCCTTTGACTTCCAGAGACAGCGGCTCGCCCGGTTCCGTCCGGTGGACGATGACCGAGGCGACGAGCGCACGAAGGGCCTCGACCGGTCCTTGTTCGCCCTCGACCATATGGTCGTTCAGCGTCTTGGACAGGTTTTCGAGCTGCTGGCGGTAGCTCGCCAGCGCCGCCGGGGGCTTGGCCTGCTGGATTGCCAACGGTTCGTAGAGGATGCTGGTGGATAGCTGCCATGCCGGCACGCACTCGCGTTCCCTCGATCGGTGGATCGGGTCCCTGTGGACGTGGGCAGGGCTCTATTGCTTCGGAGATGCAGGCAATGTGGACGGAATGCTCAGCCGGATACGACGGCAACCGACCTGTGTGCGTCGCTCGACGGCTGTGAGCCAGCGCCCGTCAGCTCCCCGAGCATGGTCTCGAGCGTCACCGCCAGATGCGCGCGCATGGCTTCGGTGGCGCCGGCGGTGTCCCGCCGGATCAAGGCATTGAGGATCGCCTTGTGCTGTCGCAGGGTGATCTGTCCCTGCCCCGGTTGCGGCAGAACCAGAAGCCGTCCGCGGTCCATGTGGGCCTTCGAGATATCGACGGCGCGCCACAGCAGCTTCATGTTGTTCACTTCGGCGATGTAGCGATGGAATTCGTCGTCGGCGTCGATCGCGTCGGCGAACTGGTTGTTGGCGAGCCGTTCCTCGTGCCGCCGCATGATCTCGCGGAGATTGGCGGTATGCCGCGCATCCATGAGCGGCGCGGCGCGGGCCACGCTTTCGAGTTCCAGAGCCGTGCGGATGACGAATGCTTCCTCGATCGCCTGACGGCTGATTTCGGTGACGAATGTCCCGCTCTGGGCGAAGACGTCGATGAGCCCTTCGTCGCTCAGGCGC
The DNA here is from genome assembly GCA_047972825.1 of Hyphomicrobiaceae bacterium. Classification (GTDB taxonomy): domain Bacteria; phylum Pseudomonadota; class Alphaproteobacteria; order Rhizobiales; family Hyphomicrobiaceae; genus JAEUMD01. The sequence continues at coordinate 3,277 of JBKEAX010000536.1, forward strand.
TTCACCGCCTCCCGCACCGGCGTTCGGGAGACTCCGAGCCGTTTGGCGATCTGCGGCTCGTTCACCGTGTCACCGGGCTTGAGGCGTCCGGTCACGATAAGACGGCGGACGATGCTGGAGATCTGGACGCGAAGTGGAATGCTCCTGTCGAGCATCTCGCCGCAGATTTCGGCCAGTGCCTCCGGCTCCGCGTTCATTGCCTACTCCACCTCGGTTTGTCCCGGGTTTCTAACATTTCGTCGGACGAAAACTCAACCTATAAGGGCGCGTCACGCACTCGGCGTCATTCTGGAACGACGCCAAGGTGCCTTGCAGAACTGTTATATTAGTGTAACGTTCGATACTGGTCCAGTTGCCCCCGGGAGGAACGAAGGTGGTGACGGACACGACGAGGCGAGGCCGGCGAATGTCGGCTTCTGTCGCGTTTGTCGGGTTCTCCGTGACGACGGGCGGAAATCCCGTCTAGCGGGTCATTCAGGGAGGTATCGCGATGAATACCGCAGAGGCTCTGGAAATTCTGGGCGTGGACGTCCACGCGCTCACGCCGGAGCACACAAAGGATCTCGACGAGAAGGGCTACTTCATCTTCGAAGGGTTCTTCAGCAAGGAAACCACCGACGAGATGCGGGCGGAGTTCGACCGTCTGCGCGAGATCGAAGGCGATTTCGGCGGCCACGAGGTCCATATCGAGCCCGGCGCGCCGCGGCTTGCCAATCTCTTCAACAAGTCGCCGGTCTTCGACAAGTGCTTGACCTGCGCGCCGACGCTGGCGGCTGCGCATCATCTGCTCGGCGAAATCCACACCTATTCGCTCAACGGCCGCAATCCGCTACGTGGCCAGGGCCAGCAGCCGCTCCACTCCGACGAGCCGCGCACGGCCGAGAACGACTGGCGCCTGGTCAATTCGATGAGCATGCTCGACGACATGACCGAGGACAATGGCGCGACGCGCGTCGTTCCTGGCTCCCACAAGTGGGTGTCCCTCAACGTCCCGGACGTCAATATGGCCGAGGTCAAGGCGATCGAGGTGACGGCCGAAGACCGGAAGATCATGCCGGCAAATCCTGCGGCGCCCTATCCCGGG
>JBKEAX010000630.1:0-6757 GCA_047972825.1 Hyphomicrobiaceae bacterium
TTGAGCGTCAGCGAAGCGCCAGGCTCAAGAGCTACTTGTTCACCATCGATCGCCAGTTCACTGCCAACACTTGCCAGGAGTTGAGGCGAGATGTTTTTGCCTGCCGCCACGCTCAGCCATACGGTCTGGACCGTGGGATCAAAAGCGCCGGCTGTCTTTCGCCGCCATTCAAGGCTGGCTTTCAAGACTTCGACAAGGTCACGTGATGGCGCTATCAGCTGTCCGTCTTGGTTCAGGCGGCAGAGCTCGGATGTTTCGCGGTGAAGCGAGAATATGTTTTCCAGTCTTTCGATCTCTTTTTCTACTGCGGCAAGCGCTGTTCGTGCTGTGGCTTCGTCTGTACCGTAAAGAGCGACGCGCGCCTCACCACCAAGGGCTGCGCCCCGCCATTGGAATGCCGGCTTGGCATCACCTGTTGCGATTATGTAGCCAGCGCTTCCAGCAATGCCCGCACCGATTGCCGTAACAATGAAAGTTCTGCGTGAAATCTTCATTCTGTGGATTCCTTTCAGCCCTTTGAAGCAACTGGTGCCGTTGCCGAGTCGCCGCGGCGCGCGGCTCTACGTTTGAGGGCCACGCATTGGGCTTCGTCGTTCATGATGACCTGGCACTTCAGGCAGAGAATACATTCGTTGGGGTTGATGCGGCCCAGTGGGTCGATGGCCCCGACAGTGCACTGCGTTTCACAAAAACGGCACTCGCGACCGCATTGCGGACGGCGATGCAGCCAGTCAAAGAGTTTCATCTTTGCAGGTATGGCCAGTGCAGCACCGAGCGGGCACAAATAGCGGCAGTAGAAACGCTCGATGAAAAGCCCGGCGCCGAGCAATATGAAAACGTAGAGAACGAACGGCCATTCGCGCCCCATGTGCATTGTAATAGCAGTCTTGAACGGCTCTATCTCGGCGGCCACGAGTGCCGTCTCCATCGAATAGAACGACACCGCAAGCAGTGCAACGAAGGCCGTATATTTTAGTGCCCAAAGCCGTTCCTGGAGCCAGAAGGGTACTTCAATCTGCTTGATGCCAAGACGTTTTCCTGTCTCGTTGATGATCTCCTGCAGAGCGCCAAACGGGCAAAGCCAGCCGCAGTATACACCGCGCCCCCAAAACAGAAGGCCAAGAGCGACAAAACTCCAAAGCATAAAGATTACAGGTTCCAACAGGAATGTTTCCCAATGGAAGCCATGAAGCAGTGAGTGCAGGAAGGCAATCACTTGAACCACAGAGAGTTGCCCCTTCGCAAGCCAACCGAGCAAGACCAGTGAGACGGCGAGAAACGTGAGGCGGCCGATGCGCCACAAGCGTGGGCGGGCAACGAAGAACTCCTGAACAAAGAAGGCGCTGGCAACCCACAGCGTCAGCACGGCCACGAATGCAATTGTCAAAGGCTTGCGCTGCCATGCTGAAATCCAAAGCGGCGGGGGGGCAGAAGATTCGGCGCTCGGCCCGGTTGGCGCGACCTTGTATTGCTTGGGCAAAGTGTAGGCTACGGGCAAACGCAATGATGCGATGGTGCCATCTGTGCGTTCGCGTTCTGCCGTGATTTCCACGCGAAACGGTTCTGCTGGCTCGAAACCCTTACCTGAAGGAATCCGGAAAACGCTAATTTCGCGGAATTCGGGAGCGTTTTTGAGTGCAAGCTTGTCAACTCGCAAAAAATCCTCGGTCCTGAGCTTGATCGTCTTGTCGGCTTGGATCACCTCTAATCGGTCGAAAACACCGCTTTGCCGATAGCTGGTGCCGCGATGTGAGTTTACGCCATTGGATGCCACAAAAATGGAGGCTTCACCCATGCCGCGCGACCCGACCGCGCGCGTGAATACCTGCTGTCCGAGCAGATTGCGTCCAATGGTCGGCGGGTCAATGAGGCCGATCCAAGCGTCAATAAATGGTGCTTCGCTCGCATCGAGCGGTATTGCAATCTTGCCAAAGCGGTCTGACGCCTCCGCTAGGCTTATGCGGGCGTTTTGAAGCGCTCCTTCGTCGACGAGCTGTGACCAGGTGCGAGGCGAAAAAGCAACACGTTCTATGCCGGTTGCCTTGGTTGCGATGATGCCTCTGCCAATCGCAATCGTGCGTGCTGTCCTGAGAATGCCATCGCGAATAACGCCCGTTGAAACCGTGGCTCCGGTGATTATCGGAGGTAATCCCCGGCTATCGGCGAACGCCTCTATTTGAGGCGCGGTCAAGTCGTATCCTGTGAACCCTTCAATGTATTTGGCGATGTCGTCTGTCGATATTCCAAGGGTCAGGACCGGTTCGTTGTGACGCATCAGAACCGCGCCACTTATATGAGCGTCGGGAGATACGCCGATCAGCACGTCGATGGGCCGGCCGGAGTATCCGGTCGATCCGGAAATCTCCCAGGTCGAAGCAATATAGCCGACAAGACCTTGGGGACCTGAAACCTGCCAGGCTGGAGGTGAGCGGTCGGAGCGCTCTATGACAATGTTTGTGGGCGCGTTGGGAAATAATCGAGCTGCGATTTTAGGATCAGGGGCGCTTGGAGAAATCGCGTTGTCACCCAACGATGTGCTGCTTTGTGGGCTGACCTGGGCCAGACAATCAACAAAAGGTGTCAGGGTGATCGATAAAAACACTACCGCGCAACTCAACAATACGACGGTGCGGTGATTAAACGCCGCAACTTTAGTGGACCATGACGGACCTTCCTCGAACATGATGCGCCTCGCTGATGACAAGCAACAAAGTGATCGCTGCAATCGGCAACGACCTTCACCAAAGTCAAGGAGCAGGCTTGCACGTTGTACCAGTGTGGCGGTTGCCGTTTCAGTTAGAGGATTGGAATTATGTTCAGCAACTCGCGAAACAAATGGGGAAAGTGGGGGGTGCTCGGCACCGTTGCGCTTCCGCTTTTAGCCTCAATCACGCCTGCCGTTGCGCAGGAAAAGATCAAAGAGCATGCCACTACGCCAGGCGCATCCTATGTGCCTGAGATGAATACCCTGTCTCAAATGAAGCTGGAGATTCCGGGACGCAAACCTGGCGATCCAGTGATTTCAGCCGAAGAGTTCGAGACCGCAAAGAAGATCTACTTCGAACGCTGTGCAGGCTGTCACGGTGTGTTGCGCAAAGGTGCGACTGGCAAGGCGCTAACTACCGACATCACGCGCAAAAATGGTTTTGAATACCTGCGTGACTTCATCACCTATGGATCACCGGCCGGTATGCCCAACTGGGGCTCATCCGGGGAGATGACCAAAGAGCAGATCGACATGATGGCTCGCTATCTGTTGATCGATCCACCGACGCCGCCTGAGTACGGCATGAAGGAGATGAAAGAGAGCTGGAAGCTGATTGTTCCGGTCGACAAACGTCCCACGGAGCAGCAGAACAGCTTGAAGCTCGACAACCTGTTCTCAGTGACATTGCGTGATTCAGGTGAGATCGCCCTGATCGATGGTGGCACGAAGGAGATTGTGAGAATTCTGAAGACCGGATACGCGGTGCACATTTCGCGCATCTCTGCTTCTGGCCGTTATTTGTTCGTGATTGGCCGCGATGCAAAGGTCAGCATGATTGATCTTTGGATGAAGGAGCCGGGGACGGTTGCCGAAATCAAAGTCGGTACGGAAGCCCGGTCTGTCGAAACCTCAAAGTTCAAAGGTTTCGAGGACAAGTATGCCATCGCTGGTTCATATTGGCCGCCGCAGTATGTGATCATGGATGGTGCTACGCTTGAGCCGCTCAAGATCAAGTCGACGCGCGGCATGATCTATGACACGCAAGAGTTCCATCCGGAGCCTCGTGTTGCTGCCATCGTTGCATCGCATTTCAAGCCGGAGTTCATCGTCAACGTCAAGGAAACCGGAAAAATCCAGATCGTCGATTATTCCGATATCAAAAACCTGAAAACGGTTGAGATCGAGGCGGAGCGGTTCCTGCATGATGGCGGCTTCGATTCAACGAAGCGCTATTTCCTGGTGGCGGCAAACGCGCGCAACAAGGTTGCGGTGGTCGATACCAAGGAAGGCCGGTTGGTTGCGCTCGTTGAAACGGGAGGGGCGACACCTCATCCAGGTCGCGGTGCCAATATCAAGCATCCAAAATTCGGACCTGTCTGGGTGACATCGCATCTGGGTGACGAGGTCGTGTCGTTGATCGGTACAGATCCCGAAGGCCATGCCGATAACGCCTGGAAGGTCGTGCAGAACCTGGAAGGGCTTGGTGGCGGCTCGCTCTTCGTCAAGTCGCACCCCAAGTCGGATCATCTGTATGTCGATGCTCCACTCAACCCCGAGGCTGAGATCTCCTCGTCGGTGGCTGTCTTCAAGATTAGCGAACTCGGGCAGGAAGAGCCCAAGTATACCACGCTGCCGATTGGCGAGTGGGCTGCTATTCCCGAGGGACAACCTCGCGTCGTCCAGGGCGAATACAACCAGGCCGGTGATGAAGTCTGGTTCTCCGTCTGGAACGCGAAAGACAAGGTGTCTGCAATTGTCGTCGTTGACGACAAGACATTGAAGATGAAGAAGCTGATCAAGGATCCAAAACTGATCACGCCAACAGGAAAATTCAACGTCTTCAATACGCGCAACGACGTCTACTAAAACACGAATGGAGGGCGGCTTCATCGCGTGGCCGCCCTCTGTCCTCCCGAATTCAATACACGCACCACAACCGCAGAGCAGTTCGGCGTTAAGCAATCAAGGTTGCAGCAATGGTGATGCCTGGAAGAGTTTATCTGGTTGGAGCGGGTCCTGGGGATCCGGATCTGCTCACATTGCGTGCTGCCCGCCTTATTTCGCAGGCGCAATGCCTCATCTATGATCGGCTCGTTTCCAAAGAAATCCTTTCACTTGCCAACCCTGCCGCTCGCCTCCTTCCTGTCGGAAAGAAGCCAAAGTATCATCCTGTGCCGCAGGAAGATATCAATCGAATTCTAGTCGCGGAGGCACGCAAAAGCCGCTTGGTCGTTCGCCTCAAGGGTGGCGATCCTTTCATCTTCGGCAGAGGGTTTGAGGAGGTGCTTGCGCTTTCAGCTTCCGGGATACGTTGCGAAGTGGTGCCGGGCATTACGGCGGCGCAAGGCTGTGCCGCAAGCTCTGGTGTGCCGCTGACTCATCGCGGACTTGCAACAAGTGTTCGCTACATCACGGGGCACTGTCGCGACGACTTACCGCTTACATTTGATTGGCGCAGCCTTGCAAGCAAGGAAACGACGCTTGTCGTTTATATGGGCGCTTCCAGTATTAGTGAGGTTGCAAGCAAGCTTGTCTCAAACGGGATGTCTTCCAATACGCCGGTTCTCGCCATTTCCTGTGGCACAACACGCGATGAACAGCGGCTTGTTTCTCATCTGGGTGTTGTGGGTGAGGCAGTGGCTGCCATGAACTTTCATGGGCCACTCTTATTCATCATTGGTGCTGTCGTTTCTCTTTATGAAGGAGACGAAAGATATCGCGAGCTTGAAGCGATTGTTGCGAGAGGTGCAGCAATTCCTGATTCTGTTCAGGGGGTGCTTGCTGATGCCTAGGAGGTGGATGTGTCTCACGGCATTACTGGTGGTGCTGCCAACGTGCAGCGTGTTTGCGGGCGATGTGTCGGATAAACGAGCATCCGAGCTGGAGCATCTCGTATTGCATGACTGTGGGTCATGCCATGGCATGACTCTAAAAGGTGGGTTGGGTCCCGATATCCGGCCGGAGCAACTCGCGGGCAGTGATCCGGCGACAATCGCGAATATCATTCTGGATGGGGTTCCCGGCAAACCGATGCCACCGTGGCGTCCATTGCTCAGTGATGCTGATGCACTTTGGATTGCCCATTATCTTCTCAAGGGGGCAAGGCAATGATGCGTCTTTTCCGCAAGTTGGGAGCGCTCCTGCTTATCGCGTCAATGGCGGTATCGACCCAGGCATCGCCGCGTGAGCAAACAACCATGCGTGGCACGGGTGACCTCGGCATTGTCATTGAGCGGGCTACGGGTTCGGTTCTGGTCATTGATTCAACGAACCGAATGGTGCTCAATCGCGTAGAAGGTTTGGGTGACCTTTCACATGCCTCCGCCGTCTTTTCGCGCGATCAACGGTACGGCTTTATTTTTGGCCGTGACGGTGGGTTGACCAAAATAGACCTGCTCACTGGTTCAATTGTTCGACGCATCATGCAGGCGGGCAACTCCATCGGTGGTGCAATATCGGACGATGGCTCGCTGGTGGCGGTCTCTAATTACGAGCCGGGCGGCGTGCGCGTGTTTGATGCTGCAACATTGGAGCTGGTTGCCGACATTCCCGCAATCTGGTCCGGGGGTGCATCCAAGACGATCGGTCTCGTGGATGCACCGGGAAAACGCTTTGTATTTTCATTGTGGGATGCGGGAGAAACATGGATCGCTGACTTCTGCAAGGGCCGCGATCCGCAGCTCACCAAGTTTGATGGAATTGGCAAGAATCCGTATGACGGGCTCATTACTTCGGATGGCCGCACGTATATTGCTGGGCTCTACGGCGAAGACGGTTTGACTGTCATTGATCTTTGGCAAAATCCGCCACAACTGCGCAGGATTCTCAAAGACTATGGGCGCGGTGAAGAGAAGCTGCCGGTCTACAAGATGCCGCATCTGGAGGGCTGGGCCCTTGCCGGGGATCGGTTCGTGCTGCCTGCGGTGGGACGTCATGAAGTTATGTGGGTCGATGCGCGCACCTTCAAGGAAGTGGCACGAACGCAGGTGCATGGGCAGCCGGTATTCGCGATCGCAAGGCCTGATGGGCGATATGTATGGGTGAACTTTG
>JBKEAX010000008.1:0-7437 GCA_047972825.1 Hyphomicrobiaceae bacterium
AGCCGTTCCACGGCATGAACGCGACGAGCGCGTTGCGGCCGAGCGCGAGGTCGCCGAGGTCGGTCGACGGACCGTCCGCGATGATGTCGCCCTTGTTGAGAACGTCACCGACGGTGACCAGCGGGCGCTGGTTGACGCAGGTGTTCTGGTTCGAACGCTGGAACTTCTGCAGGCGGTAGATATCGACGCCCGACTTCGACGGATCGAGATCTTCAGTGGCGCGGATAACGATACGGGTCGCATCCACCTGATCGACCACGCCGCCACGACGGGCTGCAATGGCAGCGCCCGAGTCACGGGCAACGATCGGCTCCATGCCGGTTCCGACGAACGGAGCCTCGGCACGCAGAAGCGGAACGGCCTGACGCTGCATGTTCGAGCCCATGAGAGCGCGGTTGGCGTCGTCGTTCTCAAGGAACGGGATGAGCGCTGCGGCCACCGACACGAGTTGCTTTGGTGAAACGTCGATGTAATCGACCTTTTCGCGCGGCACCAGGATGACGTCACCCTGGTAGCGGCAGGTGACCAATTCGTCGCTCAGACGGCCCTGCTCGTCGATCTCGGCGTTGGCCTGGGCAACGTGGTGGCGCATCTCGGCCATGGCCGACAGGTAGACGACTTCGTCGGAGACCTTGCCATCCTTCACCTTACGGTAGGGGCTTTCGATAAAGCCGTATTTATTGACCCGCGCGAATGTCGCAAGCGAGTTGATGAGGCCGATGTTGGGGCCTTCAGGCGTCTCAATCGGGCAGATGCGGCCGTAGTGCGTGGGATGCACGTCGCGCACCTCGAAGCCGGCACGTTCGCGTGTAAGACCGCCTGGCCCAAGCGCCGACAGACGCCGCTTGTGGGTGATCTCCGAAAGCGGGTTGGTCTGGTCCATGAACTGCGACAGCTGCGATGAGCCGAAGAATTCACGCACAGCAGCAGCGGCAGGCTTGGCGTTGATCAGGTCCTGCGGCATCACTGTGTCGATGTCGACCGAACTCATGCGCTCCTTGATGGCGCGCTCCATGCGCAACAAGCCAACGCGGTACTGGTTCTCCATCAGCTCGCCGACAGAACGAACACGGCGATTGCCCAAATGGTCGATGTCGTCGATATCGCCGCGGCCATCGCGCAAGTCGACAAGCGTCTTGATGACAGCAAGGATGTCCTCCTTGCGCAGCGTTCGCATGGTGTCGGGTGCATCAAGCTCCAGACGCATGTTCATCTTGACACGGCCGACAGCCGACAGATCGTAGCGTTCGGAATCGAAGAACAACCCGTGGAACAGCGCGGTTGCCGCCTCAATCGTCGGCGGCTCGCCGGGACGCATGACCCGGTAGATGTCCATCAGCGCTTCTTGCGTGTTGGCATTCTTGTCGACGTTCAGCGTATTGCGGATGAAGGGACCGATGTTGACATGGTCGATGTCAAGAATCGGGAATTCCTTGATCTTCTGATCCTTGAGTTCAGCCAGAAGTTTGGGATCCAGCTCGGCGCCTGCTTCAGCGTAGATCTGGCCGGTGGACAAATCGACAATGTCCTCGGCCAGGTACTTGCCAGACAGGTCTTCCGAGGCGATCAGCACCTCTTTCAAGCCGCCTTCGGCAAGCTCACGTGCCTTGCGCGCGGTGACCTTGTCACCCGCCTTGATGATGACATCGCCAGACTTGGCATCACGCAGATCGGCCGCCGGCGTCACGCCGCGCATCTTCTCAGGCACGAACGGCATCTTCCAGCCATGCTTGGAATCCTTGATTCCAATCTTGTTGTAGAAGATGTCGAGGATTTCCTCGTCATTGTGGCCCAGCGCATAGAGCAGCACCGTCACCGGCAGCTTGCGGCGGCGGTCAATGCGAACGTAAACGATATCCTTGGCGTCGAACTCGAAGTCGAGCCACGAACCGCGATAGGGAATGATGCGGGCAGCAAACAGCAGCTTGCCCGATGCATGGGTGCGGCCACGGTCATGATCGAAGAACACACCCGGCGATCGGTGCATCTGCGAGACGATAACGCGCTCGGTGCCATTGATGACGAATGTACCGTTGGAGGTCATCAAGGGCATGTCGCCCATATAGACGTCCTGCTCCTTGACATCCTTGACCGACTTGGAACCGGTTTCCTCATTGATATCGAAGACGATCAGGCGCAGCTTGACCTTCAGCGGCGCGGAATACGTCATGTCGCGCTGCATACACTCGTCTACATCGTATTTCGGCGGCTCGAATTCATAGCCAACGAACTCAAGCGTGGACTTGCCCGAAAAATCGGAAATCGGAAACACCGACTTGAAGACAGCCTGAATGCCCTGATCGTTCGGTCGGCCGCCTGGTGGCTCCTTGACCATCAAAAAGTCATCGTAAGACGACTTTTGTACCTCGATGAGGTTGGGCATTGCCGCCACCTCACGAATCTTGCCGAATCTCTTTCGGATGCGCTTGCGGCCGTTGATCATCTCAGCCATATCCGCTCCTTCGCTTCGGTGCCGTTGACGAGTTCGGCACCTTTTTTCAAGTCAGTCTCCGGGGCCGCCATCCCCCGCGCCTGAAACGGCTCACCGGAAGATCCCAACCGGCCGATAAACGGCGAAGGATCCTCCGGAGAACCGTCGTTGCCCGCAGCAGCAGGCAGGGAATAGGGAATTGGCCGTTGGGAGAGAGAATGCTGCTCGCGCTCTCATCTTCCATGCTGCCAGGTTCCCTACTCCCTCATCATTACTTCAGCTCGACGCTTGCACCCTGGTCTTCGAGCTGCTTCTTGAGCTTTTCAGCTTCATCCTTCGGCACGCCTTCCTTGACGGGCTTACCGCCGGCCTCAACCAGTTCCTTGGCTTCCTTCAGGCCCAGGCCGGTGATGGCGCGAACTTCCTTAATGACGTTGATCTTCTTGTCGCCTGCCGCCTTCAGGATAACGGTGAACTCGGTCTGCTCTTCTTCAGCAGCGCCGCCGCCACCAGCACCCGGGGCTGCAGCAACTGCAACAGCTGCGGCTGCGGACACGCCCCACTTTTCTTCGAGCAGCTTGGCCAGTTCGGCAGCCTCGAGAACAGTGAGGTTTGAGAGATCGTCAACGATCTTTGCGAGATCGGTCATGGTTGTATTTCCTTTGGTTTGAACCTGTTTCAATCAGTCGTGCAGCGTTCTGCTTGCTGCGTTCATCTCGTGATGCGGTGGTCCAGCCGTTTTGTTCGGCCACACCGCATCTCCCACATGGATCAAGCAGCCTCGCCCTGGCTTGCCTTCGCCTGAATGACACGCGCGAGCTTTGCACCCGGCTCCTTGACCGTGCGGGCGATCTTGGTCGCCGGCGCGTTCAGAAGGCCGATGAGCTTGGCTCTCAATTCATCCAGAGACGGCAACTCAGCGAGTGCCTTGACGTCCTTCGCATCAAGAACGGTCGTGCCCATAACGCCGCCGAGAACGACAAGCTTGTCGACTCCCTTGGCGTAATCGACAGTGACCTTGGCTGCGGCAATGGGATCCTTCGAATAGGCCAGGATGGTCGGGCCTGTCAGCAGATCGTCAATGCCTGCGGCGTCCGTGTTCTTGATGGCGAGCTTCGCCAGCCGGTTCTTGACCACCTTCACGGTTCCGCCAGCGTCACGGACGCGTTTGCGGAATTCCGCGGATTGGGCAGCCACCATGCCGGTGTTGTGGGCGACCACGACCACGCCGGTGTCCTTGAACACCTCGTGCATTTCGGTCACGAGCTCACGTTTCGCGGCTCTTTCCACTTACGCTCTCTCCTAATCACGCAAGCCCCTTTGATGGGAAGCTTGCGGGTTGCACCTTGCCGCCTCTTGCCCGGAAGACCCGTTCGAGTGCGGCGCTTCAGACCTGTCCTCCGCGCGCACTCGGTTAAACCAAGCACGGCACGGGTGCGACCCAGAAGGTTCAAACCGAGCGGCGCACCCCAAAAGGGATACATTCGATCAGCTTGTCTCCCATCTCATGCAGGCCCTTGGCGATTTAGGCGTTGGAAAGTATGAGCTTCCCGCAGCACCTGCAATCTCGGACAGGTTCCGCTCAAAACACCCATGGGGTGATCCAAGCGGCATCCGGGCAAGCCCGGAATTTCGAAAGCCGCGCAACAGCGCGCGGCCTTTTCAGCATCAAGCGGCAACGCTCGAAACTGACGACGTATCGACCTTCACGCCCGGCCCCATTGTCGAAGAAATGGAGACACGCTTCAGGAACGTTCCCTTTGCACCGGTTGGCTTGGCCTTGATGACTGCATCGACGAACGCCTTGATGTTCTGCACCAGGGCATCCTCGCTGAATGAGGACTTGCCAATGCCAGCGTGGACGATGCCGGCTTTCTCAACGCGGAATTCAACCGAGCCGCCCTTGGCACCAGCAACTGCGGTAGCAACATCCATCGTCACCGTACCAACGCGCGGATTCGGCATCAGGCCGCGCGGACCCAGAACCTTACCCAGACGGCCAACGAGACCCATCATGTCTGGTGTGGCGATGCAGCGGTCGAAGTTGATTTTGCCAGCCTGGACCTGCTCCACCAGTTCCTCCGCACCGACGATATCGGCGCCAGCCTCCTTGGCTTCATCGGCCTTGGCCCCGCGCGCAAAAACGGCAACCCGAGCCGTCCGGCCCGAGCCGTTCGGCAACAAGCAGACGCCGCGCACCATCTGGTCGGCATGGCGGGGATCGACGCCCAGGTTCATGGCGATTTCGACGGTCTCATCGAACTTCGCCTTGGCGCGTTCCTTCACCATCTTTACTGCTTCGGCAAGGTCATACGCCTTGTTGGGATCAACCCCTCCGGCCACCGCCATCATGCGCTTTCCGCCTGCTTGACGCGTCGCCTTGATCTGTTGGGGAGTGATATTTGTCATGATCCTACTCCACCACCCGAATGCCCATGGACCGTGCCGAGCCCGCGATCGTGCGCGCAGCCTGTTCGACATCGTCCGTATTGAGGTCTTTCATCTTCAAGGTTGCGATCTCGCGCACCTGATCCATCGTCACCGAACCGGCATTGCTGCGGCCGGGCTCTTTTGAACCTGACTTAACTTTGGCCATCTTCTTCAGGAAGAACGAAGCTGGCGGGGTTTTCATCTCGAAGGTGAATGACCGATCCGAAAACACCGTGATCTTCACGGGAATCGGCGTACCCTGCTCGATGTCCTTGCTCTTCGCGTTGAAGGCCTTGCAGAACTCCATGATGTTGACACCGCGCTGACCCAACGCAGGTCCGATTGGCGGCGAAGGGTTAGCTTGCCCCGCCGGCACCTGGAGATTGATGTAACCGTCTATTTTCTTTGCCATGGTATCCCCTAGAACTACGAGACGGGAAAACCCGCCCCAGGGTTAGCGGTTAACGGTCGCCGGCCACCTTGTTGCCAGCTTCCTCCCGCACGCTTCAGCCTGTCGGAAAACACATTTCCCTTCAGACTTGCCGATGTATCGAACACAAACCCTTTTGGGTTGCTCGGCGCATCGCGCATTTTTCACACATGCCAGCGCAATTAATGCACCTGTGCACATGCCGGAACTTCATATCCTCGCGAAAATCATACTCCCGAGTTTCACCGCAGAAATTCCCGCACTCTCCGCAATCAATTTCGCGCCTTGAATGACAGGCCCGAGGCTCGCCAACATCCGTCAGCTCGCAACCTTCTCCACCTGTCCGAACTCCAACTCAACCGGCGTCGGCCGACCAAAGATCGAAACCGCAACCTTGAGCCGCGCGCGTTCTTCATCGACTTCTTCCACGTGCCCCTGGAACGAGGCGAACGGACCATCGGCAACCTTCACCTGCTCGCCAATCTCGAAGGTGATGGTCGGCTTGGGCCGTTCGACACCTTCCTGCACTTGATTGAGGATGCGCATGGCCTCTTCATCGGTGATGGCGATGGGCTTGTTGTCCGCTCCAAGAAATCCCGTCACTTTCGGCGTATTCTTGATCAACAGGAACGCCGGATCCGTCATTTCCATCCGGACCAGAACGTAACCCGGCAAAAATTTGCGTTCTGCCTGGACCTTGCGGCCCCGCTTCACCTCAATCACCTCTTCGGTGGGCACCATGACCTCTTCGAAGAGATCTTCCAGGCCCGCCGCTTTCGCCCGCTCCTTGATGGCATCAGCCACCTTGCGCTCGAAGTTGGTGTAGGCGTGCACAATGTACCAGCGCTTCGCCATATTCCTAATGCATCCACCGTCAATTAAAGTGATCCGCGCCCCGCATCGGCGCCGCTACCGTTAGCGCCCGATTTCAAGTACCATGCTCACAGCCCAGCCAAGAAACTGGTCCGTCAACAAAAAGAAAATCGCAGCGAGCGTCACCATGATCATGACCATGATGGTCGTGATCCAAACTTCTTTCCAGGTCGGCCACGTAACCTTAGAGGTTTCAGTCCGAACTTCCTGGATGAATTGGAATGGGTTCTTGGCCATCAAACACCTAAATCCGGCGGGGCATGCTCCGGTGCAATGAAACCAAAAAGTTTCGTCATGCACATAAACAAACCAAAACGCCAGATCCGCTGCCCTCGCTTGCGAATCCGGCTTTTTACATCAGTTGGCAGGGGCGGAGGGTCTCGAACCCCCAACCTTCGGTTTTGGAGACCGACGCTCTACCAATTGAGCTACACCCCTATTGCGCCCGTTGGCGCGCGTTTCCAGTCTCTCAGGACGGGCACCTTTAGCGGAACTTTAAGTGCTTGTCACGCCTCAATCTCGCTATTGGCTTGCCTGTGACAAAATTGCATCATTTTGCTATGCCGGCTCAACGACTACAGCCGTCCCATAGGCCAGAACTTCTGTCACAGCCGATGCCATTTCGTTGGCGTCGTAGCGCATTGCGATGATTGCGTTGGCGCCCATCCGCTCGGCCTGCTGAACCAGAAGATCAAAGGCTTCCTGGCGGGCCTGCTCAGCAAGTTTTGCATATAAGGTGATGTTTCCACCAAACAAAATCTGGATCGACGCCCCTATATTACCGACCACAGATCGTGAGCGAACCGAAATGCCGCGAGCAAGGCCCAGACTGCGGACGACCCGGTGGCCGGGAAGATCATTCGTCGTGACAACGATCATTGGGCCAGATCCTATTTCACCCTTTAGTGTAGTCCCGATAAGCAAGGACATACCCCAGGATACACATTCCAAAAAACAAAACGACGCCAGACCACCAGGGTGCATTATCCAGCCAAGAGGGAACGAAGTAGCCAACAATAGCTACGACTAGAGTCGTTCCTAGACAACCAAAGCCAGCCGCAGCCTGACTTGCCTTTTCCTCGGCCATCATGCGCGTTTGCTTCTTCAGCTCTCTCAGGTTGCGAATTTGGGCCGGAATTTTCCCGGCCCACTCCACTTCGGTTACTCTGTTATTGCTGCGACGACGCCGGCGCCGACGGTGCGGCCGCCTTCACGGATGGCGAAGCGCAGCTTCTCTTCCATCGCGATCGGCGTGATAAGCTCAACGTCCATC